>NZ_JBHTXX010000030.1:27336-82340 GCF_042791415.1 Arthrobacter sp. NPDC056691 | reverse complement strand
GCTACCAGCCGAAAAAACAAAACACCCCCGGTCCGTAGACCGGGGGTGTAGCCGATGTCTCGGGACATCTGTAGTCGATGTCCCGAGACATCACAAATGCGCCCCAGGAGGGAATCGAACCCCCGACCGGCGGATTAGAAGGCCGCTGCTCTATCCCCTGAGCTACTGGGGCAATGCCTGGCTGGCACATTGCTGGCGCCTAAAAAGTCTACATTGACTTGCGCGCCACCAGCGTCAGGCACCTGGCAGTTTTACCATCGCGTCACAAGCCGTGCGGCCATAGTTTTCCACATACGGAACGTCGGCTCTCGCTGTCCATCTGTTGCCGGTTGATGCTTGAAATGCCTGCTAGGGCATGACACTTCGAGACAGGACACCAAGATGACCGACACCATTACCGTCCGGGGCTTCGTTGCCACGGAGATCCGCAGTTCCACCACCCCGGGAGGCGTCCCCACCGCCTCATTCCGTCTCGGCTCCGCGGAACGGCGGTTCGACAAGACCGCCAACGCCTGGGTGGACGGCAACATCAACTGGTTCACCGTCCAGGGATACCGGCAGCTGGCCGGAAACATGGGCTGCAGCATCAAGAAGGGCCAGCGCGTCATCATCGTGGGCAAACTGAAGATGCGCAGCTGGGAGAAGGAAGGCCGCGTCTACCACGACGCTGAGATCGACGCGGATGCTGTGGGCCACGACCTCAAGTGGGGCACCGCCAACTTCATCCGCAATTCCGGCAACCCGCAGGCCGCCGACGGATTCGGTCCCGCGAACGGCGATCGAAGCACTTCGGGCCCCTCCGGCGCGGGCCAGGACGGAGCTGACGATGGCCGGGAGGACGATGACGAGACCGATGAGGATGCGGCCGCGGCAGGAATCTTCCTCGACGACGCCGGCGACGAGCTGGAGCTTGATCGCGAAACGGGAGAACTTACCGGAGCCGCTGCCTGAACGCCGGTGGCGTGCGGCACCGCACCCCCTGGCGGTGCCGCATGGCAGAATGGCAGCGTGATGCGAGCGATGACACTCCGGCGGAACACGGCTCTCCGCGGCAAGGCAACTGGTGCCCGGGAAAATACCAAGGTGGTTGCCGGCCGGCTCGCACTGGCGGTTGCATTGCTGTCGGCGCTCGCCGCCTGTACGGCACCGGAAGACCAGGCCACCGTCAATCAGACGGCGGAAGGACAGGCCGCGGGAACACAGGCTGCCAAGCAGTCGGCATCGCAGTCGGCACCGGCGCCGGCGGGGGCTTCGGCGCCTGCATCCGCCGCCACGGCCTCCGCCTCTGCCGGGGCCACGGCCGCGCTGCAGCGGACCATGACTGACGTCCTGGGAAAGGTAGTCGCAGCCAATCCCAAGCCTGCCACGGCGGACATTGCCGCGGCGCTCACGGCGGCAGGCGTTCCGGCGCGGAGCCTGGAGGTCTCGGCGGGCCGCACGCCCACCGGGCTCGAGGTGGATTCCATGGAAGCGGCGGCCGTCCAGGCCAACGAATGCGTGATCGGCCAGATCCGCGACGGAAAGGTGACGGTGGCCGTTCTCCCGGCGCTGTCGAACGGGAAGTGCTTCGTAGGCGCCCCGGCCTGACGGGAATGCCGGACCTGACGCGAATGCCAGACCTGACGCGAATGTGAGATATGCCCGCCAACCCACTAGATTTGGAACCATGGCGGAATTTATCTACACAATGACCAAGGCCCGAAAGGCTGTTGGCGAAAAACTTATTCTCGATGACGTAAGCATGTCCTTCTTCCCGGGCGCCAAGATCGGTGTTGTTGGTCCCAACGGTGCCGGTAAGTCCACCATCCTGAAAATCATGGCCGGCCTGGACACCCCCTCAAACGGCGAAGCCCGGCTGAGCCCCGGCTACAGCGTTGGCATCCTGCTGCAGGAGCCGCCGCTGAATGAGGAGAAGACCGTCCTGGGCAACGTCCAGGAAGGCGTTGGCGAGATCTTCGGCAAGATCCAGCGCTTCAACGCGATCTCCGAGGAGATGGCCAGCCCTGACGCGGACTACGACTCACTCCTCGAGGAGATGGGCCACTTGCAGGAAGCCATCGACTCCGCCGACGCCTGGGACCTGGACTCCCAGCTCGAGCAGGCCATGGACGCCCTCCGCTGCCCGCCGGCCGACGCGGATGTCACCCTGCTCTCCGGCGGTGAGCGCCGCCGCGTGGCGCTCTGCAAGCTGCTCCTGCAGAAGCCGGACCTCCTGCTGCTTGACGAGCCCACCAACCACCTCGACGCCGAGAGCGTGCTGTGGCTGGAACAGCACCTCTCCTCCTACGAGGGCGCCGTTCTCGCCGTCACCCACGACCGGTACTTCCTGGACCACGTCGCGGAATGGATCGCCGAGGTCGACCGCGGCCACCTGTACCCCTACGAGGGCAACTACTCCACCTACCTGGAGAAGAAGCGCGCCCGCCTGGAAATCCAGGGCAAGAAGGACGCCAAGCAGGCCAAGCGGCTCTCCGAGGAACTCGAATGGGTCCGCTCCAACGCCAAGGGCCGGCAGACCAAGTCCAAGGCACGTCTGGCACGCTATGAGGAAATGGCCGCCGAGGCAGACCGCACCCGGAAGCTGGACTTCGAAGAGATCCAGATCCCGCCGGGACCGCGTCTTGGCGGAGTGGTCCTGGAAGCCAAGAACCTCCAGAAGGGCTTCGACGACCGCACCCTGATCGACGGGCTGTCCTTCTCCCTGCCGCGCAACGGTATCGTCGGCGTTATTGGCCCGAACGGTGTGGGTAAGTCCACGCTGTTCAAGACCATCGTGGGCCTCGAGCCCCTCGACGGCGGCGAGCTGAAGATCGGTGACTCGGTCAAGATCTCCTACGCCGACCAGAGCCGCGGCGGCATCGACCCCAACAAGACCCTGTGGGAGGTCGTGTCCGACGGCCTGGACTTCATCCAGGTGGGCAACGTCGAAATGCCGTCCCGCGCCTATGTCGCGGCGTTCGGGTTCAAGGGGCCGGACCAGCAGAAGAAGGCAGGTGTGCTCTCCGGTGGTGAGCGCAACCGCCTGAACCTGGCTCTGACCCTCAAGCAGGGCGGAAACCTGCTCCTGCTTGACGAACCGACCAACGACCTCGACGTCGAAACCCTCAGCAGCCTGGAAAACGCGCTGCTGGAGTTCCCCGGCTGCGCCGTCGTGGTCTCCCACGACCGCTGGTTCCTGGACCGGGTGGCCACCCACATCCTCGCCTACGAAGGTGACGAGGAGAACCCGTCGAAGTGGTACTGGTTTGAGGGCAACTTCGAATCCTACGAGGAGAACAAGGTGCAGCGCCTCGGCCCCGACGCCGCCAAGCCGCACCGCGTCACGCACCGCCGCCTGACCCGCGACTAGTCGCGCTGAGCACGAAAAAGGCCGGACCCGGGATCAATGAACCCCGGGGCCGGCCTTTTCGTATCAGGAGCCAGTCAGGCCTTGCGCATCTGGTGCTGCATGATCTTGGTCTGGACGGCACCGGCCACCTTGCTCTTGATGTCCGTTGGCACACGGACCATGCCCTCCTGCGCGACGGACGCCACATGCAGGCCCTCGCGGTTGAAGATCTTGCCGGTGGCGAGTCCGCGCGCCCCCTGGGCGCTGGGTGATTCCTGCACATACAGGAGCCACTCGTCCACGCGCACGGGACGGTGCCACCACATGGCGTGGTCGAGGCTCGCCACGCTCATGCCCGGCGTGATCCAGCTCAGCCCGTGCCTGCGAAGGATCGACTCGAGCAGTGTGTAGTCGCTGGCGTAGGCCAGCGCGGCGCGGTGCGTGTTGGCGTTGTCCGGCATGGGGCTGAAGGTCTTCATCCACACGGCGTTGCGTGCTTCCTTTTTCCCCGTAGCGGCCACATACAGGGCGGGATCCACATGGCGGATGTCGAAGGGCCGTTCGTACGCCCAGTGCCGGGCGACGGGGTGGTCGAACTTGCCCAGCAGGTCTGCGGTGCTGGGCAGGGTCTCCGGATCGGGGATGCCGGCAGGCATCTCGGACTGGTGCTCAATGCCCTCATCGCTTGCCTGGAACGAGGCGATCATGGAGAGAATCGGTGTCCCGTCCTGATAGGCGTGGACCCGCCGCGCAGAGAACGAGCGGCCGTCCCGCAGGCGCTGTACCCCGAACGTGATGGGTTTGTTCGCGTCCCCGGGCCGGAGGAAGTAGCCGTGCATGGAATGGACGGTGCGGTCCTCGTCCACGGTGCGCATTCCCGCAATCAGGGACTGGGCCAGGACCTGGCCGCCGAAGACACGCTGGTGCGGCTGGCGCTGCGACGGACCCATGAAAATGTCCTCGTCGGTGCGGGCGCCTTCCAGCTCGCCGAGGTCCAGCAGGTCGAGGAGGGAGTTCGTGGGGTGGTTCGTGGGCAAGGCCTGCAATCCGGCGTCCGCTTCAGTCATGGTTTGACTCTAGACGGCGCCCCGGCACCGCTCAACCGAGCCCCAGCCGGTAGTGTTCTTAACGTGTCTGATCTCCTTACCCAGTCTTTCCGCTTCGCTGACCCCCGCGACCTCGCCGATCTGAAGACCTTTGTCACCCGCGCCAAGGCCATCGATGACGGGGCCATCCGCCTGCAGGCAGCCGGCACGGTACTGGCCGCCTACGTCTGCGTCCTCCGGCCCCGGATCCTGGGGGAGTCCACCCCAACGATCCTCGGCCTGCGCACCATGGGGCTGGCAGACCCGTCCGCTATTGACGTCACGGTTCCGCTCGCCGCGGTCCTGGACCGGCTGGCCCGGGCAGGGGAGAACGACGCCGATCTTCCGGTCCCGCCGTCGACCGTCACCGAATCATGGGCCGGCGTGGGCGCGCCGCGCAGCGGCTGGGAACTGGTGGATTCAGTGCCCGACGCCGAACTGCGGCAGGTTGCCGAAGACGGCATCGCCGAGGTGGCCGGTATTGTCCCGGACAAACCCGGAGCCGTGATCGTCAACAATGCCCGGGCCGCCGTCTGGGGGCGGGGGCTGGCGGAACGGCACGGGGTGCCGGCCGGAGTGGCTTTTGCCGCCCTCACCCTGGGATTCCTCGGCGAGGACGAACAAAAGCTTTACCGTTCGGGGCGCTGGTTCCGGCTCAGCGGCAGCCGCGGACACGTGCTGGCACGGACGGGCGCCGGGCTGCTTTAGCCTAGGCGTCGGACGGGCTGTTCACCATGGAGAGCGCAGCGCGTTCCATGTAGTCCCACAGCGTGCCCTCATGCAGCGGCGGCAGGTCCAGCGAATCGACCGCCGCCCGCATGTGGTGCAGCCAGCGGTCCTTCGCTTCGGGCGTCACCCGGAACGGCATGTGTCGCATCCGCAGCCGGGGATGGCCGCGTTCCTCGCCGTAGGTGGTGGGGCCGCCCCAGTACTGCTCCAGGAACATCAGGAACCGCCGCTTGGCCGGCCCCAGGTCCTCTTCCGGATACATGGGCCGCAGCAGCGGATCGGTGGCCACGCCGTCGTAAAAAACGTCAATGAGCTTCACGAATGTCTCGTGGCCGCCCACGGCGTCGTAAAAGTTGTCCGTGTACCCGGGCTGGCTGAAGGGGTCGTTGCGCATCAGCGGCTTGCGGACGCCCGGCTCCGGCGGGGTGGGGAGCGATGGAATGGTCATGGCTATTCTCCGGCCTTCTGCTGGGGTGCGTGCTCGGCTTCGGCGGCAGTCACTTCAGGCTCTGCAGGCGGGACGTAGTTACCCTGCGAGCGGTTGCCCACGCGGAGGATCTCACCGTTGCGGAGGTACCAGATGGCGCCGTTCTCGTCGCGGACGCGCGTGATCCTCAGCCCGATCGACTCCACCACGCCAATCACTTCGCTGGTTTCAATGGTGTCGCCGATGCCGTACTGGTCCTCGATGGTGATGAAGATGCCGGCAAGGAAGTCCCTGATCAGCTGCTGGGCACCAAAGCCGATGGCGATACCCAGGATTCCCACGCTGGTCAGCAGCGGCGCCACGTCGACGTCCAGGTTCTTCAGCATGTAGATGCAGGTGATGACGGCGATGACCACGCCGATGCCGCTCTTCAGCAACGAGCCGATCGTTTGGGCCCGCTGGACGCGCCGCTCATGGTCCAGGGCGCGCAGCGCCGGCGCCACCCAGCGGAAGTGCGGTTTCTTGAACAGCGACGTGCCGTTCGCCACCCGACGGGTGATCCTGGCGATCAGGAAACTCGCGATCAGCCACAGGACGATGCCTGCGCCGAGGCTGATGGCCACGCCGGCCAGGTCAAGTCCGGTGGGCTCCAGTGAGGCCGAGGGCGTTGTGAACATGCTGTACATCTGCAGGAAGGCTCCTTGCTGCTGTCCGGCGGCGGCCGGTCTCCACGCTTACCGGGGAGACCGGCTGCTCTTTGGTCGCCTTTAAGCCTAGCGGGGTCTGCCGCTGGCTATGGACTTCCGGCTGTGGTAACAGGAGCGTGCAGAACGGGGAAATTTACGCTGCGGGCTATGAAACACACCTGGTTGGCCTCCTGGTGCATCTGTTCCGCCAGCGCAAGGTGCCCCGGATCCGCAACCGCCACCTGCGGGCGGAGGGTGACGGTTTCGAACTGGCCGCTGCCGTCCCGGTTCAGCCGGAGCAAGCCGGTGGCGTTGTCCTCATAGGACAGAACCACCACGCCATGCCTCACCGCAACGTGCAGGAAGGAGAGCATGTGGCACTGCGCCAGGGCCGTCAGCAGCAGCTGTTCGGGGTTATACCGGGAACGGTCGCCGTGGAAGGTGGGGTCGGCCGAGCCCTGCAGGACCGGCAGCCCCGGAATCTCGATGTCGTGGTCCCGGGAGTATCCCCGGTAGGACGACGTCCCGCTTCCAAGGTTGCCGGTCCAGCGGACCGTCAGCGCGTATTGGTGTTCGTCGAGCGCCACTGGTCAGGCCTGGACATCCGCCGCGCGGGCCCGCAGCGCCCGGGCCACGCCGTCGCGGTTTTCCAGCATCATCCGGCGCAGCGCAGCGCTCTCCTCCGGCAGCGACGCCAGGAACCCGTCGGTCCGGTCCACAGTCGCCTGGCTGGTCAGCTGCGCCGGGTAGAGTCCCAGGACGATTTGCTGAGCCAGGGCAAATGTGCGATCGGCGACGATGCCGGGCACGGCCTCGAAGTACTTCTCCGCGTACGGCTCCAGCAGGGCGGTGTCCAGCACCCGCGTGAAGCCGGCGACAGCCGAGGCCTGGATGGCATTGGAGAGATCGCCCTTGACCACGATCGACTCCCAGGCCTCCGCCTTGGCTTCCGGGGTGGGGATGGCAGCCTTGGCCAGCGCGGCCGCGTTCTGGCCGCTGGAGGTGTTGTCCCTCTCCAGTTCGGCGTCGATGTCCGCCTGGCCCAGCCGGCCGCCCGCAACGAGGGCTGCCACCAGCTCCCACCGGAGGTCCTGGTCCACGGCCAGCCCGGCCAGGGTGAGCGAGCCGTCCAGCAGGCCGGCGATTTGATCCAGCTGCTGCGCGCTGCGGGCCAGGAGGGTGAAGGACTTGATGAACTGCAGCTGGGCGTCGGAACCGCCCGGCACGTCCGAAGCCAGTTCCCAAAGACGGTCGACGGCGGCAACGGTGGCGGCTTCGCGGTGCTCCCCGGCCACGTAGAAGGTGAGCGTGGTGGCAAGCTGCCGCAGCTGTACCAGGATCACCGACGAATCAGACTCGGAGGCGATGTTGGCCAGGATCAGGTCGACGTATCCCCGGGCGGGGCTTTCGCCGTCCCTGGCCGCGTCCCAGGCCGAGCCCCACACCAGGGTCCGCGGCAGGCTCTCCCGGAAATCCTTGAGGTGAGCGGTGGCGGTGGCCAGGGACTGCTCGTCCAGGCGCACCTTGGCGTAGGCGAGGTCATCGTCGTTGAGCAGGATCAGATCCGGCCGCTTGAGTCCGGCCAGCTCCGGCACCTCGGTGCGTTCGCCGTCGACGTCCAGCTCCTCGCGGTGCACGCGCTCCAGCGTGCCCTCACCGGTGAGGTCGTAGAACCCCACTGCCAGGCGGTGCGGCCGGATGGTGGGCTGCTCGGCAACCGCGGACTGCAGGATGGCGAAGGACGTGATGGTGCCGTCCGCGTCCACGGCCAGTTCCGGCTTCAGCGAGTTCACGCCGGCCGTTTCCAGCCACAGGCGGCCCCACTGGTCCAGGTCGCGTCCGCTGGCCTTCTCCAGCTCGACCATCAGGTCACCCAGCTCGGTGTTCCGCCAGGAATGCTTGGCGAAGTATTCACGCACGCCGGCCATGAACTTGTCCGGCCCCACCCAGGCCACAAGCTGCCGCAGCACCGAGGCGCCCTTGGCGTAGGTGATGCCGTCGAAGTTCACCTCGACGTCATTCAGGTTGTTGATTTCGGCGAAGATCGGATGGGTCGTCGGGAGCTGGTCCTGGCGGTAGGCCCACGACTTTTCCACCGAGGCGAACGTGGTCCACGCGCTCTGGAACTTGGTGTTCTCCACGGCGGCCAGGTGCGACATGTATTCGGCGAAGGACTCGTTGAGCCAGAGATCGTTCCACCAGCGCATGGTCACGAGGTCGCCGAACCACATGTGGGCCAGCTCGTGCAGCACGGTGATGGCCCGGCGTTCCACCTGCGCCTCCGGGACCTTGCCGCGGAAAACGTAGCCTTCGAGGATGGTCACCGCTCCGGCGTTCTCCATGGCGCCGGCGTTGAACTCCGGCACAAACAGCTGGTCGTACTTCTCGAACGGGTAGGGGCAGCCGAACTGGGCCTCGAAGAACTCGAATCCCTGGCGCGTGAGCTCAAAGATGTTGTCCGCGTCCAGGTACTGCATGAGGGACTTGCGCGCGAAGACGCCCAGCGGCACGACGCGGCCATCCGAGCTCGTGACGTCGCTGCGCACCGACTGGTAGGGCCCGGCGATGAGGGCGGTGACGTACGAGGACAGGCGTGGCGTGGGCGCAAAGTCCCAGACCGAGCGGGCTCCGCCGTCGTCCCCCGGGGCAGCCGCTTCCGGCTCCGGCGTCGGTGAATTGGAGATGACGTCCCAGTGCGAGGGGGCGGTGACGCGGAACCGGAAGGCGGCCTTGAGGTCGGGCTGTTCAAAGACCGCGAACATCCGGCGCGAGTCCGGGACCTCGAACTGCGTGTACAGGTACACCTCGCCGTCCACCGGATCCACGAAGCGGTGCAGGCCCTCGCCGGTGTTCATGTAGGGCGCATCCGCCACCACGGTCAGCTCGTTGTCCGCCGCCAGGTCGGGCAGCTGGATCCGGACGCCGTCGGACACCTCGGCTGGGTCCAGTTCGCGGCCGTTCAGCGTCACGCTGTGGACAGCGTCCGTCACGGCGTCGATGAACGTCGAAGATCCGGGCGTCGCCGTGAACCTGACGGTGGTGGTGGAACCGAAGACGGTCCCGCCCGTGGTCAGGACCAGGCTGACATCGTAGGAGTCGACGGCGATCAGGGCGGCGCGCTCGCGCGCTTCGGCGCGGGTCAGATTCATGCCTGGCAAGGTTGTGCCTCCAGAGGTTGTGGTGGCCGGACTGGCCCGGCCCGCGGCTGCTGCGCGGTGTTCACGCGCGGATTACATCACTGTGAAGCCATTGTTTCATTTCGGCGCCGCTTGGCAAGTTATCTGGCTCACTTCTGCGGCCCGTTCGCTGCGGGACCTCTCTCCAGGCCGGCGGGCGCGGGGGTAGCGTTAAGGCATGGGAAAGATCCTCGATGCTGTGGACACCAAGGCGCTGCGGTTCGCGGCCGGCTTCCCCGTACTCCTTGCTGTCGCGTTTGCTGTGTGTGCCCTGCTGTTGCGGCCGGATCTGCCGGAGCCGCTGGCGGTCATGTGGAACAACGACGGCGGCACAGCCTTCGCGCCGTTCGCCGCCTTCGTGGGCGGCGGGTCTGCCCTGATCGTTGTCACCGGCTGGCTGGTGCTGCTGCAGTCCGTGCCCCTTTCCCGGCCCACGGTGATGCGCCGGATCATGATGGGCGCGGGGCTGACGGTGAGCCTTTTCGTCACCACCGTGCTGGCGGCCGCCCTCGTTGGCCAGGCCGGAGAGGCGGACGCCCGGGAATCCAGCGTCGATGTGATTGTTCTGGCTTCTGGCAGCGGTGCCGCGCTTGCGCTGGGCCTCATCATCGGGTTCGTCTTCAAGGCGGACCACCAGTGGACGCCGGAGGATGACCGTGCCCTGCAACGGGCGCTGGAACAGGAGCTGGATCCGGATCTTGCCGCCGATTCCGTGCGGTTCTGGGTACATGCCCGCAGTTCCGTCTTCGTCATGATCGCCATCGCCAGCCTGTTTCCCGCGTCGCTGCTGGCCATCGCAGTGCCGTGGCTGGGGGTCCTGCTGGTGGCCGCCGCCCTGGTTGGCGCCGCGTTCCTCTTCGCCAGGGTCACCGCGGACCGCAGCGGACTGCGAGTTTTCCTGGCCGGCATCCTGCGTGTCATTGATGTCCCCGCTACCGCCATCTCCGCCGCGCATCCCGCGGACGTCCGCGCCGCCGACTACGGCGGCTGGGGCTACCGCAACCACGACGGAACCGCAGCGGTGCTTGTCAGCAGCGGCCCCGCCGTCGTCGTCCGCAAGACTGACGGCCACCGGCTTGCCGTCAGCGGCGGAAACTCCGACTCGGCGGCCCTTCTCGCGGAGGTCCTCACCCGCGTGGCGGCGAGGGCCCGCCGCGACACGCGCCCCCCGGCGCAGGGCGACGCGGACGCTTAGCTACCGCGTAACTGCCGCGCCGGCACCTCGCCGGCGCAAGCACACCGAGTACTCTTGGATCTGTTGATTTGACCTGTACCAGCCCGGCTGCGCCCCGGTGCTCATGACTGAACGGAACCTACCGTGACAACAAACCCTGCCTTTCCGCGGGTCCACATCGCCACCGACCACGCCGGCATGGAGCTGAGCGCCCACCTGGTCAAGCACCTGACGGCGAACGGCTACGACGTGGTGGACCATGGTCCCAGGGAGTACGACGCCCTGGACGATTACCCGTCGTTCTGCATCAACGCGGCGCGCGCCGTGGTGGCGGACCAGGAGGCCGGCGTCCACGCACTGGGCATCGTGCTGGGCGGATCCGGAAACGGCGAGCAGATCGCGGCCAACAAGGTCAAGGGTGTCCGTGCAGCCCTCGCCTGGAACCACGCCACCGCAACGCTGGCCCGCGAGCACAATGATGCCAACGTCGTGGCCGTCGGCGGGCGCCAGCACAGCGTTGAGGAGGCCACGTCCCTGATCGAGGCGTTCCTGCAGGAGCCCTTCAGCAACGACGAGCGGCACGTGCGGCGCATCGGCAAGATCGCCACCTACGAAACCACCGGCGAGATCGTCGAATAGTGCCCGAAGGCCACTCGATCCACCGGCTTGCCCGCCAGTTCGGTGACGTGTTTGCCGGCGAGCGGCTGGCTGTCAGCAGCCCGCAGGGCCGCTTTGCCGCCGGCGCGGCACTGCTGGACGGGAACGCCATGGTCCACGCGGCCGCGCACGGCAAGCACCTGTTCCTGCACTTCGAGCACGGGCTGGTGCTGCACGTCCACCTGGGCCTTTACGGGGCCTGGGACTTCGGCGGCGATAGCCAGTTCCGCGGGGCGTCCAGCATCGGTGCGCCCCGCAGGGTGGGGGAGCGGGAAGTGGCCGGCGACGGCACCGGCCCTGCGCCCGCCGGGTACGCCGGCCCGCCGGCGCCAGTGGGCGCCGTGCGGGTCCGTTTGGTGAGTGACCACGGCTGGGCTGACCTGCGCGGCGCCACCACGTGCGCGGCCATCACCGACGCCGAGGCGGCAGCCGTGCTGGACAGGCTGGGACCCGACCCGCTTCACAACACCGCAGGCAGCCGGGACGACTTCATCCGGCGCATACTGGCGAAGCGGACGCCGCTCGCCACGCTGCTGATGGACCAGAAGGTGATTGCCGGCGTCGGGAACGTCTACCGGGCCGAAGTGCTGTTCCGCGGCCGGATCGACCCGTTGCTTCCCGGCCGGGCGCTTACGGAGGACGCCGCCGGGTTCCTCTGGGACGACACCGTGGCGGTGATGACCGACGGCGTCCGCGACGGGCGGATCATCACCACCACCGCCGGCTTTTGGACCCGGAGCGATCAGCTTCCGCCGGGGGAGGAGGCGCATTTTGTCTACCGCCGCCAAGGCCAGCCCTGCCGCGTCTGCGGCACCCCGGTTGCCCTGGCCGACCACGCCGCCCGCAAACTCTACTGGTGCCCGTCCTGCCAGCAGCCTGCCTGAGCCGACTTTCAGCGCCGCCGCGTCAGGCGAACCGAAACGGGGCACTTTGACACGATGGTTAACGCAGAAGAGGCCCCTCGCGGAGGGACCTCTTCTGTAATGGAGGGGACGACGGGAATCGAACCCGCGTAATCAGTTTGGAAGACTGAGGCTTTACCATTAAGCTACGTCCCCGAGGAAAGCGTTCCGGCGCAGGCTTTTGGGGCACTGGCCTTTAGGCTTTTCTTCGGCGGCTGTTCAAGCCGGATATAACTAAACCTAATTCATGCCCCAAGTGTCAAATGTGCATTCGCGGCAGGGATGAACGTAGACTGTCCTGTGCATTACGGGGTGTAGCTCAGCTTGGCTAGAGCGCCTGCTTTGGGAGCAGGAAGTCGCAGGTTCAAATCCTGTCACCCCGACTCTGCGGCCAGGGCCCCAGGCCTGGTCACAACAACGCGTTTGCAGAAACCATCCAACAAAACCAGGAGTACTTAGACCGTGAAGAGCGCTGTCGAGAACCTCACCCCCACGCGGGTCAAGCTCAATGTTGAGGTCCCCTTTGAGGAATTGAAGCCCAGCATCGAAGAGGCATACAAGACTGTTGCTTCGCAGATCCAGGTTCCTGGCTTCCGTAAGGGCAAGGTTCCCGCCAAGCTGATCGACCAGCGCGTCGGCCGCGGCTACGTCCTGGAGACTGCCATCAACGAGGGCCTCAATGGCTGGTACCAGGCTGCTGTCCAGGAATCCGGCATTCGCCCCCTGAGCCGTCCCGAGGTTGAGATCACCGAGGTTCCGGACCCGTCCGCCACCGACGGTGAGCTGAAGTTCCAGGCCGAGGTTGACGTCCGCCCCGAGATCGAACTGCCCGACTACTCGGGCATCAAGGTCGAGGTTGCCGCGGCCGAGTCCTCCGACGCCGACGTCGACAAGGCGCTGGACGAGCTGCGCGGCCGCTTCGGCACGCTCAAGACCGTTGAGCGCCCGGCCGCCGACGGCGACTTCCTCAGCATCGACATCACGGCAAGCGTTGACGGCGCCGAGGTGGACTCCGCTGCGGGCCTGTCCTACCAGGTTGGCGCCGGCACCATGCTTGAGGGCATGGACGAGGCCGTCACCGGCCTCAGCGCTGACGAGGACGCCATCTTCGACACCACCCTCGTGGGCGGTGAGCACGCCGGCGAGTCGGCCCAGGTCAAGGTTGTCGTCAAGTCCGTCAAGGAGCGCGAGCTGCCCGAGGCGAACGACGACTTTGCACAGCTGGCCTCCGAGTTCGACACCTTGGCGGAACTGCGTGAAGACCTCGCCAAGCAGGCCGCCGACTCCAAGGTCGTCGAGCAGGGCGTCGAAGCCCGCGACAAGGTCCTGGACAAGCTCGTTGAGCTGGTTGAGGTTCCGGTTCCGGAATCCGTCGTCGAAGAGCAGCTCGAGCAGCACTTCAAGGCTGAGAACTCCCACGGTGAGGGCGAGCATGACACCGACGAGCACCGCGCCGAGGTCAAGGCCAACACCGAGCGCGCCTTCCAGAACGAGATCATCCTCGACGCCATCGCCGAGAAGGAAGAAGTGGGCGTCAGCCAGAACGAGCTGATCGACTACATCGTCACCACCGCCAGCCAGTACGGCATGGACCCGAACCAGTTCGCCCAGATCATCGACCAGAGCGGCCAGGTTCCCATGATGGTCTCCGAGGTCCGCCGCCGTAAGGCGCTGGCCGTCGTCCTGGGCCAGGCCGAGGTCACCGACTCCGAGGGCAACAAGGTCGACCTGAGCGACTTCGTCCGCCCCGGCGGCGAAGAGGCTGCGGCCGTCGAAGCAGAAACCGAAGCTGAAGAAGCAGCCGGCGAGACCGTCGCAAACGACGATCCCGCGGCCGTGAAGTTCTAGCAGCTGCACGCATCAGTGACGCCAGCCCCCGGGTCCTCGGATCCGGGGGCTGGCGCGTTAACGGCCGGTGTACAGCTCCCGCGGGCAATCGTGCGCCGTCAGCGAACAGCGCGATTCCGACGAACAAATCCGCTCCGAAAGCGGTTAGTGTCCAAGTAGTGAAGTTCAGTGATGTCGAACAGTAACGTCACCGTCACCAGCGAGAGGTAAGTACAAATGTCACAGCAAGCAGCGGCCCCCCGCATGGCAACCGTCGATCCTGCAGCCCAGGACAACTACATCTACAACCGCCTGCTGAAAGAGCGCATCATCTGGCTTGGCTCCGAAGTCCGCGACGAGAACGCGAACGCCATCTGCTCACAGCTGCTGCTGCTTTCCGCCGAGGATCCCAACAAGGACATCTACCTCTACATCAACTCGCCGGGCGGCTCGGTGACGGCCGGCATGGCCATCTACGACACCATGCAGTTCATCCCCAACGACGTCGTTACGGTCGCCACCGGCCTGGCTGCCTCCATGGGACAGTTCCTGCTGTCCTCCGGCACCAAGGGCAAGCGGTACGCCACCCCGAACGCCCGCATCCTGATGCACCAGCCCTCCGGCGGCATCGGCGGAACGGCGTCGGACATCAAGATCCAGGCCGAGCTGATCCTCCACATGAAGAAGGTCATGGCAGAGCTCACCGCGGACCAGACCGGACAGACCGTGGAAACCATCCTCAAGGACAACGACCGCGACAAGTGGTTCACCGCTACCGAAGCGCTCGAATACGGTTTCTTCGACAAGATCTCGGCCCACGCAGGATCCGTCGCGGGCGGCGGCGGAACCCAGAACTCTTCATCCAACGGCCAGAGCTAACCGGCAGCAAGACAGAACTGAATCCAGGAGCAATGAACATGAACTACAATTTCGGATCGTCTGCCGGCAACCTGCCGACAAGCCGCTACGTTCTGCCGCAGTTCGAGGAGCGCACGCCGTACGGCTTCAAGCGCCAGGACCCCTACACCAAGCTCTTCGAGGACCGCATCATCTTCCTCGGTGTCCAGGTGGACGACGCGTCCGCCGATGACATCATGGCGCAGCTGCTGGTGCTGGAGTCCACGGACCCGGACCGCGACATCACCCTCTACATCAACTCGCCAGGCGGCTCTTTCACCGCCATGACCGCGATCTACGACACCATGCAGTACATCCGCCCTGAGATCCAGACCGTGTGCCTGGGCCAGGCGGCAAGTGCCGCGGCCGTGCTGCTGGCCGCGGGAACGCCGGGCAAGAGGCTCGCACTGCCCAACGCCCGCGTCCTGATCCACCAGCCGGCGCTGTCTGGCGGCCAGGGTGGACAGGCATCCGACCTGGAGATCCAGGCCGCCGAAGTCATGCGCATGCGGACCTGGCTGGAGGAAACCCTGGCCAAGCATTCCGGCCGGACGCCGGAACAGGTCAACAACGACATCGAGCGGGACAAGATCCTCACCGCCGCCGAGGCGCAGGATTACGGCCTGATCGACCAGGTCCTCGATTCCCGCAAGATCAAGCCCCAGGCACTCGCCCGCTAAATACGGACACATGCCGGGTAAACAGCAGTAACGGACGCCGGTGCGGTTTAGATTTTTGAACCGCACCGGCGCCCGGTTTCCACCCCTCGGGCCGAATGTGACCTAGAGTGGATGTAATCATTGCCGGATCCGCGAGGTAAGGCCGTGATTCCAGCAACCGGTGCAAAGCTGCCCTTGCGGCAAGATACTAAGGGGTTCACATATGGCTCGGATTGGCGAGAGCGCGGATCTGCTCAAGTGCTCTTTCTGCGGCAAGAGCCAGAAGCAGGTGCGCAAGCTCATTGCCGGGCCCGGCGTCTACATCTGCGACGAGTGCATCGAGCTCTGTAACGAGATCATCGAGGAAGAACTCGCGGAAGTCGCCGATCTGGGCAGTTTTGAACTGCCCAAGCCCCGCGAGATCTTTGACTTCCTGCAGGAGTACGTCATTGGCCAGGAGCCGGCCAAGCGCTCCCTTGCCGTCGCGGTCTACAACCACTACAAGCGGATCCAGGCCGGGCACGCGCCCAAGAGCGGCGCACTGGCCGACGGCGTCCACCACGACGACGTTGAGATCGCGAAGTCCAACATTCTCCTGATTGGCCCCACCGGCTGCGGCAAGACCTACCTTGCGCAGACCCTGGCGCGACGGCTGAACGTTCCGTTCGCCGTCGCCGACGCCACCGCCCTGACCGAAGCCGGGTATGTGGGCGAGGACGTGGAGAACATCCTCCTCAAGCTCATTCAGGCCGCCGACTATGACGTCAAGAAGGCCGAACAAGGCATCATCTACATCGACGAGATCGACAAGATCTCGCGCAAGAGCGAGAACCCGTCCATCACTCGCGATGTTTCGGGCGAGGGCGTGCAGCAGGCCCTCCTGAAGATCCTCGAAGGAACGGTTGCCTCGGTTCCGCCGCAGGGCGGCCGCAAGCACCCGCACCAGGAATTCATCCAGATCGACACCACCAATGTCCTCTTCATCGTTGCGGGCGCCTTCGCCGGCCTGGAGGACATCATCGGTTCCCGCTCCGGCCGCAAGGGCATCGGCTTCGGTGCGCCGCTGAACGAGGTCAAGAACACAGACTCCTACGGCGAGGTGATGCCGGAAGACCTGCTGAAGTTCGGGCTCATTCCGGAGTTCATTGGCCGCCTGCCGGTGATCACCACGGTGTCCAGCCTCGACCGTCCCGCGCTGATCCAGATCCTGTCCACGCCCAAGAATGCCTTGGTGAAGCAGTACCAGAAGATGTTCCAGCTGGACGGCGTGGAGTTGGTGTTCGACGACGCCGCCCTCGACCTGATCGCCGATCAGGCCCTGGAACGGGGAACCGGAGCCCGCGGGCTGCGCGCCATCATGGAAGAAGTCCTCCTCCCGGTCATGTTCGACCTGCCCAGCAGGGACGATATCGCCAGCGTGGTCATCACCGCCGACGTCGTGGCCAAGAAGGCGCAGCCCACCATGATCACGCACGACGTCGTGGCCAAACGGCGGAACAAGTCGGCCTAGCCGGAGTAAATCCGCTAATCGGAATAAACCCACGCTTTCCGGCGCTGTGGCTTAAGCGCGCCCTAACAGTTGCTTTGCCGCGCGCCACACCCCGAAGACTTCCCTGAGGAGATTTGCTGTGTCTGAAACCGCCGTCAACAAGGCCGACTTCTGGTTCGACCCCCGCTGTCCGTTCGCCTGGATCACGTCCCGCTGGATTGGCGAGGTGGAAGGTGTCCGTGACATCAAGACGGAGTGGCACGTCATGAGCCTCTCGGTGCTGAACGAAGGCCGGGACCTCGATCCGAAGTATCGCGAAGCCATGGACAATGCCTGGGGGCCGGTGCGGGTCATCATCGCCGCCCAGGAACAGCACGGCGACCACGTGGTCAAGCCGCTCTACGATTCCATGGGAACGCAGATCCATGACGGCGGCCAGAAGGACACGTCGATCGTCATTGCCAAGGCGCTGGCCGACTGCGGCCTTCCCGCCGAGCTCGCGGCCTTTGCGGACTCCGACGAATACGATCCGCAGCTGCGTGCCAGCCACGAGAAGGGCATCTCCCTGGTGGGGCAGGACGTCGGAACCCCCGTGGTCGCCTTCAACGGCACCGCGTTCTTCGGACCCGTCCTCACCCGTATCCCGCGGGGAGAGGAAGCCGGAAAGATCTGGGACGCCTCGGTGACGCTCGCGGCCTACCCGCACTTCTTTGAGATCAAGCGCAGCCGCACCGAAAGCCCTGCGTTCGACTGACCTGCCTCAGGGCCCCGGCTGAACTACATGAGAGTAGTTCTGCCGGGGCTCTTGCGCATCCGGAACCGGAGGACAAAGATAGACCTTACCCACTTCGAAAGAAGTGAGACGCAAGAACCAAAGATTCAGTGACATGCTTCCAACGCAGCCTTCGGCAAAGTTAGAAGCAGGCTACCGGTGACAAGGTAGGAAGACCTGAAATTTCCAAGGATCTTGCCAGACTGTCAAAGATGTCACCAGACAGCCGAAAAGTCGAAGCCCCACCAACGGCAAAACGCTGATGGGGCTTCCCCTTTGCCCGAAAACATCTGGACGGCCGAAAACATCCGGGCCGCCCGAAATATCCGGGCGGCCGGAAACATCCGGGCTGACTCCTAGGCCTGCGCCGGCTCCTCGGCCGGGGCCAGCTCCACGTCGCTGACCGTGAGCTCGCCCTCGCCCGTGTTGAGCGAGATCTCCTGCGCGTTGGCCGCTGCCTTGAGGTCCCCGAGCCCTGCCTGAAGCTGGCCCACGAGCGCCTCCGGTGCCGTGATCGTCGCCGACAGGACCTCGGTGCGCTGCTTGACCTTGGCCTCGGACTTGGCCTTCCGGATGCCGCTGAGCGCAATGCCGACGGTGCCCAGCATGCCGGTGTCGCCGTCGGTGATCTCCAGCGGCGCCGGCCAGGCGGCGCGGTGCACGGAACCGGCCCGCCACCAGCTCCAGACCTCTTCGGTGGCGAAGGGCAGGAACGGGGCGAAGAGGCGCAGCAGTGAATCCAGCGTGGTGGCAAGGGCAGCCAGCACGGAGGCCTGCTCGGTCTCGCCGGCGGCACCGTAGGCGCGGTCCTTGATCAGCTCGACGTAGTCGTCGGTGAACTGCCAGAAGAAGGACTCGCTGATCTGCAGCGCCCGGGCGTAGTCGTAGTTGTCGAACGCCTTGGTGGCCTGGGCCACGACGTCCGAGAGCTGCGCGAGCAGGGCGCGGTCCAGGGGGTTGGTCAGGACGGAAAGATCCGAGGAGACCACCGAGTTCTCCGTGGCGCCGAGGTTCAGCACGAACTTCGAGGCGTTCAGCAGCTTGATGGCCAGGCGGCGGCCGATCTTCATCTGGGCGATCTCGTAGGCCGTGTCCGCGCCAAGCTTGGCCGAGGCTGCCCAGTAACGGACGGCGTCGGAGCCGTACTCGTTCAGCACATCTGTCGGTACCACCACGTTGCCCTTTGACTTGGACATCTTCTTGCGGTCCGGGTCCAGGATCCAGCCGGAAATGGCCGCATGCTTCCAGGGCGCGACGTCCTGCAGGGCGTCGGCGCGGACGGCGGAGGAGAACAGCCAGGTGCGGATGATGTCGTGCCCCTGCGGGCGCAGGTCGAACGGGAACACCTTGGCGAACAGGTCTTCGTCCCGGCTCCAGCCGCCCACGATCTGCGGGGTCAGGGATGAGGTGGCCCAGGTGTCCAGCACGTCAGCGTCCCCGGTGAAGCCACCCGGAACGTCGCGCTGGGATTCGTCATAGCCAGGTGCCGCGTCGGCCGCCGGGTCCACCGGCAGCAGGTCGTCGGACGGCAGGACAGGGTTGTCGTAGTCCGGGTTGCCCTGGGCGTCCAGCGGGTACCAGACCGGGATCGGCACGCCGAAGAAGCGCTGGCGGGAGACCAGCCAGTCACCGTTCAGGCCGGCAATCCAGTTCTCATAGCGGGAACGCATGAAGGGCGGGTGGAAGTCGATGTCCTTGCCGCGGCCGATCAGGCGTTCGCGGCGGTCCTCGTCCCGGCCGCCGTTGCGGATGTACCACTGCCGGGACGTGACCACCTCAAGGGGCTTGTCACCCTTTTCGAAGAAGTTCACCGGGTGGGTGATTTTCTTGGGCTCACCGTCGAGCAGGTCCGCTGCCGTGAGCAGCTCCACCACGGCTTCCTTGGCGGAGAACACCGTCTTGCCGGCGATGGCGGCGTACGCTTCGCGGCCGGCGTCCGTGCTGATCCACTCCGGAGTCTCGGCGAGGATACGGCCGTCGCGGCCCACGATCGCGCGGGTGGGGAGCTGGAGTTCGCGCCACCAGGTGACGTCGGTCAGGTCACCGAAGGTGCAGACCATCGCGATGCCCGAGCCCTTGTCGGCCTTGGCCAGCGGGTGGGCCTTGACCTCCAGTTCGACGTCGAACAGGGGGGACGTCACCGTCTTGCCGAACAGCGGCTGGTACCGCTCGTCGTCGGGGTTTGCCACCAGGGCGGCGCACGCAGCGAGCAGTTCGGGACGGGTGGTCTCGATGAAGATCTTCTCGCCGTCGGCGGTGAAGAACGGGTAGCGGTAGTAGGCGCCGGGCACCTCGCGGTCCTCAAGCTCAGCCTGGGCCACAGCGGTGCGGAACGTGACGTCCCACAGGGTGGGGGCCTCGGCCATGTAGGCGTCGCCGGCGGCCAGGTTCGCAAGGAACGCGCGCTGGGAGACGGCTCGGGAGGTGTCGTCGATGGTGCGGTAGGTGAGGTTCCAGTCGACGGACAGGCCGAGGGCCTGGAACAGGTTCTCGAAGACCTTTTCGTCCTCGACGGCCAGCTCTTCGCAGAGTTCGATGAAGTTCTGCCGGGAGACGACGTCGAAGTCCCGCTGGTTCTTCGCCGGCTGGGCCGACGGCTGGTAGTCCGGTTTGTACGGGATGGCGGGATCGCAGCGGACACCGTAGTAGTTCTGGACGCGCCGCTCGGTGGGCAGGCCGTTGTCGTCCCAGCCCATCGGGTAGAAGACGTTCTTGCCGGTCATGCGCATGTAGCGGGCTTGCACGTCGGTCTGCGTGAAGGAGAACATGTGGCCCACGTGGAGGGAACCGGACGCGGTGGGCGGGGGAGTGTCGATCGAGTAGACCTGCTCCCGGGTGGTGTCGGGGTCGAACCGGTAGGTTCCTTCCTCGAGCCAGCGCTGCGTAAGGGCAGCCTCCAGGCCTTCCAGGGCCGGCTTGTCGGGAACGTTGATGGGGGCGGTGGCGGGCGTGTCTGTACCCTGCGTTGATTCAGCCATGGCCCAATTGTTTCATGCCGGGCAGTTGTTTCCTGCCCGGCGGCGGGCGCTGCAGCGCGACGACGGGAGTAGCATGCGGCCTATGGCGAAAGCAGGCGCTTCCTTTGCGATCAAACGCATCTATGCGGAACCGGCGGACGACGACGGCTGCCGGGTTCTGGTGGACAGGCTCTGGCCGCGCGGGGTCAGCAAGGAACGGCCCGGCTGGAGCTGTGGCTCAAGGAAGTCGCGCCGTCGCCGCCGTTGCGGCAGGAATTCGCCCACATGCAGGAGCGGTTCGAGGATTTCCGTGCCCAGTATGAGGACGAACTGGCCGCCAACCCGGCCGTCGGCCAGCTGCTGGAGCTGGCGGCACAGCACGGGAAGGTGACGCTGTTGTACGCGGCCCGTGATCCGGACGTGAACCATGCCAGGGTCCTGATGGAATTCCTGGCAGCTGTGGGCCCGGGAGAGTAAGCGGTTCGCGGAAGTAAACAATGGGCCGGCCCGCCAACCGTTGGCGCTAGGGTGGTGCCATGACTGAGGTTTCCGCAAGCTCTGACGTGTCCACCAACAAAGCGGCTCTCGTGACGGGCGCCAGCTCCGGCATTGGCGAGGCCACCGTGCGCGCGCTTCGCGCCGACGGCTGGACCGTGTACGCCGTCGCCCGCCGCCAGGAACGGCTGGCCGCGCTGGAAGTCGAGACCGGCGCCGTCGCCCTCGCTGCCGACATTTCCGAGGACGCGGACGTCGCACGCCTTCTGGCCGAGGTGACCTCCGCCGGCGGGATCGACACGCTGGTCAACATCGCCGGCGGCGCCCGCGGGGCGGACCGGGTGGGCCAGGCCGTGACGGAGGACTGGGACTGGATGTACCGGGTGAACGTCCTCGGCACCATGAAGCTGACCCGCGCCTTCCTGCCGATGCTGCGCGAGAACGGTGAGGGCACCGTCCTGAACCTGACATCCACGGCCGGTCTGGCGGTCTACGAAGGAGGGGGCGGCTACAATGCCGCGAAGTACGCCCAGCACGCCCTGACCGGGGCGCTGCGGCTGGAAGAGGCCGAGCACAACGTCCGGGTCATTGAAATCCTCCCCGGCCTGGTCCAGACCGAGGAGTTCGCCCTCAACCGGCTGGGTGACGCCGAGGCGGCCAGCAAGGTGTACCAGGGCGTGGAGAAGCCGCTGACCGCTGAGGACGTGGCCGACGTCGTGCGCTACGCCGTGAGCGCGCCGCACCACGTGAACCTTGACGAGATCGTCATCCGCCCGGTGGCGCAGGCGTCGACCTACAAGCTGATCCGCAAGCAGGCCTGAGCCGGTTGGCGGCCCCGCTAGCCGTCCACCGGAACGTCAAGCGTGGCCAGCACGGCCGCGTGGTCCGTTCCGGCGACGCGGTGCACGGCGTAGCCCGACGCCGGAATGCGCGGACTGGTGATCACATGGTCGATCGTGATGCCGGGCAGCGCCTGCCCGTCCATCGGCCACGTGGGCGTGAACCGCGCCCCGGACGCCGTGCCGACGTCCACCAGCTTCCGGCCGCCCGGGCCGCCGTCGAGCAGCCTGCGGAACTCCGAGTGGTCGTAGGTGGCGTTGAAATCCCCGAGTAAGAGTTGATTGGGTGGCAGCTGGTTGCCCACGGCGTTCGCCCCGTTGCGCGCCACCAGCCGGCCCAGGGATTCCAGGTCGCTTCGCCACTGCCCCACGCGGACATCCACCGGCGGGAGGGTGTGCACGTTCGTGACCTCAAGCGTGGCGGCCGTACTGCCGCCACCGGCAACGGGCAGGGCCAGCCGGAAGCTCGGCATCTGGAACGGAGTGTTGGGAATCAGACCGATGGCCTGGATGGGGTGTTTTGAGTACGTGGCGCTGCCCGAGCCGTTCTCGGCAGGACTGCTGATCCTGTGGGGAAGGAGACTCCCCAGGCCCTCGGCGGCCAGCCGGTCCTCCAGTGCCTGGGTGTGCTCCTGGATGGCGAGCAGTTCCACGCTGTTGTCCCGGACCAACCGGACAATTTCGGCGGCGTCGGCCTTGCCGAAGCGGGAATTGATGCTCATCACCGTCAGCGGAACGCTGCTGCCGGATTCGGCGGGCCTCGCCAACGCCCCGCCGGCATCCGCCCTGCCCGCGTCCGGCGCCCACAGCCAGAAAAGCTGGGCTCCCAGGAGCAGTACGGCAGCGGCCGTGATCAGGAGCCGCCGGCCCAGCAGCGCCAGGGCGAGTGCAAGGGCGGCAGGGATCACCAGCCACGGCGTGAAGGACAGCAGCTGGACCACCTGGGTGGGCCACTCGGCCGGGACGGCACGGAAGACCGAAAGCCCCGCCACCGGCAGGAGGATGCAGAGTGCCAACACCCGGGCCGCAGCAGTCATGGCTCGAGTCTAGGCCGAGGGCCCGCATGGTTATGGCCGCCGCGGCCGCAGCAGTTAGACTGGAGCCAACAGCTTTGACCCGGCCATCACCGGTGAGCTTCCGGAAGAAAACCCGCCCCGCATTGCGGACAACCGATCGCAGGGGACGCGGCCAGTAGAACCGGACGGGTAAGCCCGTCACAGCAGCAATGAGCGGCCGTCGTCGAACTCCCTTGGGGCTGGGCGGCGGTAAGTGAGGTGGTACCGCGGTGCCGTGGTGTTTTATCCAACGCTGTTGGATGACTGCACACGCGCCGTCCTCGCATCCTGAATGTTCCACTTGTTCACCAGCTCAACCCAGGATGTCGAGATGACGTATTACCCCAAGGCCTCAGCAGTCCCGTCCGGTCCGGGCTCCTCTGCAGGAGTGTCCGCCTCCGTGAGGTTTCCGGAGATCGAAGAGCGGATCCTCAAGTACTGGGACCACGACGGCACCTTCCAGGCAAGCATCGACCAGCGCAGCGCCGACCTTCCCGGCGGCGCCCCTGGCAGCAACGAATTCGTCTTCTACGACGGCCCGCCCTTCGCCAACGGCCTGCCGCACTACGGCCACCTGCTGACCGGCTACGCCAAGGACCTGGTGGGCCGCTACCAGACCCAGCGCGGCAAGCGCGTTGAACGCCGGTTCGGCTGGGACACCCACGGCCTTCCCGCGGAGCTGGAAGCCATGAAGCAGCTGGGCATGACAGACAAGACCCAGATCGAGGCCATGGGCATCGACAAGTTCAACGACGCCTGCCGCGCCTCAGTGATGAAGTACGCCAACGAGTGGCAGGCGTACGTCACCCGGCAGGCCCGCTGGGTGGACTTCGACAACGACTACAAAACGCTCAACGTCGAGTACATGGAGTCCGTGCTCTGGGCTTTCAAGCAGCTGCACGAGAAGGGCCTGACCTACAACGGCTACCGCGTGCTGCCGTACTGCTGGAAGGACGAGACGCCGCTGTCCAACCATGAGCTGCGCATGGACGACGACGTCTACAAGAACCGCCAGGACCAGACCGTCACGGTGACGTTCCCCGTCACCGCGGGGGAGACGGAACTTTCGAAGCAGCTGGCAGGTGTGCAGGCGCTGGCCTGGACCACGACGCCCTGGACGCTGCCCACCAACCTGGCGCTCGCCGTCGGGCCTGCCATCAGCTACGCCGTGCTGCCCGCCGGACCGAACGGCGTCAAGGCCGCTTCGGCGGAGGCGCCCGTCACCGGCAGCTTCCTGCTCGCCGAGGACCTCCTGGGCGCCTATGCGAAGGACCTGGGGTACGGTGATGGTGCCGCCGGCGCGGCTGCCGCCGCGGCCGCCGTCACCTCCACCCACACCGGCGCCGAACTCGAAGGACTCACCTACGAGCCGCTGTGGCACGACTTCGCCGACACGGAAAAATACGGCACCCACAACGCCTGGCAGTTCCTCGTGGCGGACTACGTCACCACCACCGACGGCACCGGCATCGTCCACCAGGCCCCGGCCTACGGTGAGGACGACCAGAAGGTCTGTGAAGAGGCCGGCATCCCCGTGGTCCTCTCCGTGGACGAAGGCGCCAAGTTCCTGCACCTGTTCGCCCACGGCGACCTGCACGACATCGTCGGACTCCAGGTCTTCGAAGCCAACAAGCCCATCACCCAGGTGCTCCGCACGCAGGGCCGCCTGGTCCGCCAGGCCAGCTACGAGCACAGCTACCCGCACTGCTGGCGCTGCCGCAACCCCCTGATCTACCGCGCCGTCTCCTCCTGGTACGTGGAGGTCACCAAGTTCCGCGACCGGATGTCCGAGCTGAACCAGGAGATCAACTGGATCCCCGGAAACGTCAAGGACGGCCAGTTCGGCAAGTGGCTCGCCAACGCCCGCGACTGGTCCATCAGCCGCAACCGCTACTGGGGCAGCCCCATCCCGGTGTGGCAGTCCAGCGATCCCGAGTACCCGCGCACGGACGTGTACGGCTCGCTCGCGGACATCGAGGCCGACTTCGGCCGGCTGCCGCTGAACAAGGACGGCCAGGTGGACCTGCACCGGCCGTTCATCGACGAACTCACCCGGCCCAACCCGGACGACCCCCGCACCCCCGAAGAGGGCCAGTCGGTCATGCGCCGCGTGGAGGACGTGCTGGACGTCTGGTTCGACTCGGGCTCCATGCCCTACGGCCAGGTGCACTACCCATTCGAGAACGAGGCCTGGTTCGACACCCACAACCCGGCCGACTTCATCGTGGAGTACATCGGACAGACCCGCGGCTGGTTCTACATGCTGCACATCCTGTCCACCGCGCTGTTTGACCGGCCGGCTTTCCGGAATGTCATCAGCCACGGCATCGTGCTGGGCTCCGACGGCCAGAAGATGTCCAAGAGCCTTCGCAACTACCCGGACGTCTCCGAGGTCCTGGACCGCGACGGTTCCGACGCCATGCGCTGGTTCCTCATGTCCAGCCCCATCCTGCGCGGCGGCAACCTCGTGGTCACCGAACAGGGCATCCGCGACGGCGTCCGGCAGGTCATCCTGCCGCTGTGGAACGTGTACAGCTTCTTCACGCTGTACACGAACGCCGCTGCCGGCGGCTCCGGCTACGACGCGAAGCTGCGGTACGACGGCTACACGGACACGCTGGACCAGTACCTGCTGGCCAACACCGGCGACCTTGTCCGGAACATGACAGCCCAGCTGGACACCTACGACATCTCCGGGGCCTGCGACGAACTCCGCAGCTACCTGGACATGCTCACCAACTGGTACGTCCGCCGCAGCCGCCAGCGCTTCTTCGACGAGAACGCCGATGCCTTCGACGCTCTGTACACCGCCCTGGAAGCCGTGTGCCGCGTGGCCGCCCCGCTGCTGCCGCTCGTCTCAGAGGAAATCTGGCGCGGCCTCACCGGCGGACGCTCCGTCCACCTCGCCGACTGGCCCGACGCGGACCTGTTCCCGTCCAACGCCGCCCTGGTCGAGGCGATGGACCGCGTGCAACAGATCTGCTCCACCGGCTCCTCGCTGCGGAAGGCCGCCAACCTCCGCGTGCGCCTGCCGCTGCAGGAACTCACTGTCGTGGCACCCGGTGCAGATGCGCTGGAAGGCTTTGCCGCCGTCGTCGCCGACGAACTGAACCTTCGCTCGGTCCGTCTGCTGGATGCTGCCAGCGCCTCTCCGGAGGAGTTCGGCATCGAACAGAAGCTCGTGGTCAACGCCCGTGCCGCCGGTCCACGCCTCGGCAAGAACGTGCAGCTGGCCATCAAGGGCTCCAAGTCCGGCGACTGGTCCGTTTCCGACGCCGGTGTGGTCACCGCGGGCGGTCTTGAGCTGGAGCCGCAGGAATACACGCTGGAGACGGTGGTGGCAGAGTCCGAGGGCGGTTCAGCCTCTGCGTCTTCTGCTGCCGCAGTGCTGCCCACTGGCGGCTTCGTCGTGCTCAACACGGAGGTGACGCCCGAGCTTGAGGCCGAAGGCCTGGCGCGTGACATGGTCCGTGCCATCCAGCAGGCCCGCAAGGACGCCGCACTGAACGTGAGCGACCGGATCCGGACCACCGTGAACGCCGCGCAGAACGTCATCGACGCCCTGCTGGCGAACGCAGAGCTGGTGAAGACCGAAACGCTGACGCTCGAGCTGGAGGCCGTCCCGGCCGACGCGGCCGAACCGCGCATCACCGTCGAAAAAGTGGGGGCCTGAGACATGACCGACGAATTCTCCGTGGAGAGCGTCTACGCCGAGCTGCTGGGCCGGGCGCCGGAAAATAAGATGGAGCCCCGGCTTGCGCCGCTGTTTCGCGCCATGGATGTGCTGGGGGAGCCGAACAAGGCCTACCCGATCATCCACATCACCGGCACCAACGGCAAAACCTCGACGGCCCGGATGATCGAGGCGGGACTGCGCGCCCACGGCCTCAGCACCGGGCGCTACACCAGCCCGCACCTGTCCAAGGTGACGGAGCGGATCAGCCTGGACGGCGCGCCTGTGTCCGACGAGACGTTCGTGCGCATCTGGGACGAGATCCGGCCGTACCTGCAGATCGTCGACGACGAGCTCACCGCCGAGGGCCAGCCCCGGCTGACGTACTTCGAGTGCCTGACCATCCTGGCGTTCGCCGTGTTCGCCGACCAGCCGGTCAATGTGGCCATCATGGAGGTGGGCCTCGGCGGCATCACCGACGCCACCAACGTGGGCGACGGCCAGGTGTCAGTGGTGACACCCATTTCCCTCGACCACACCGACCTGCTGGGTGACACCACCGAGGAGATCGCCTACGAGAAGGCCGGCATCATCAAGCCCGGCGGCTTCCTCGTCAGCGCGGCCCAGCCGCTGGACGCCGCGCAGGTCCTGCTGGAGAAGGCAAAGGAGGTGCAGGCGCCGTTCCGCTTCGAAGGGGTGGAATTCGGCGTCGAATCCCGGCAGGTCGCCGTCGGCGGGCAGGTGGTGACCGTCCAGGGCCTCGCTGGCCGCTACCCGGACCTCATGGTCCCGCTGCACGGCGCCCACCAGGCCGAGAACGCAGCCGTGGCCGTGGCAGCGCTGGAGGCATTCCTTGGCGGCGGCGAGAAGGAGCTATCCCTGGAGGTCCTGCAGGAGGCCTTCGCCACCGTCTCGTCCCCGGGCCGTCTGGAAGTCCTGCGGACGGCCCCGACCATCATCGTGGACGCGGCCCACAACCCGGACGGCATCCGTGCGTCGGCCGAGGCAATCCAGGAGGCGTTCAGCTTCAGCAAGCTGGTGGTCGTGGTGGGCGTGCTCAAGGAGAAGGACGCCGGGGAGATCCTGCGCCAGCTCAAGGAGTCATTGGGCGATTTGGCAGAGGAATTCTGCTTCACCCAGTCCAACTCCCCGCGGGCGGTGCCCGCCGCGGAACTGGCGGAGCTCGCCGTCGACCTCGGTTTCGGCGAGGAAAATGTGCACATCGCCGAGAAGCTGGATGACGCGCTGGAGTGGGCGGTGGAACGCGCCGAAGCCAACGACGACCTCGCCGGCGGCGTGCTGGTGACCGGCTCCATCACGCTGGTGGCGGACGCCCGCATCCTGCTTGGAAAGGCAGCCGCCTGATGGCGCGGCTCACCAAGGCCCAGCGTGAATGGCGTCCGGGCATGCCCAAGAAGCGGCGGTCCACCAAGGTCATGTTCGCCTCGACGGTCCTGCTGCTGGAGGCCTTCGTGGTCTTCTTTGCCGCCCTGGCGGTGTTCGGCCTGCGCCGCGCCGAGATCTCCCCGGCGCTGATCCTCTCCGTGGGCATCGGGCTGAGCGTGGTTCTTATTCTGGCCTGTGCCGTTCTGTCCAAACCGTGGGGCGTGGCGCTGGGCTGGGTCCTGCAGGTGGTGCTCATCCTTTCGGGTTTCGTGGAGCCCATGATGTTCCTCGTGGGTGCGCTCTTCGCCCTGGCCTGGTGGTACGGCATCAGGGCCGGCATCCGGATTGACCGCGAATCCGCCCAGCGGGTACGCGAGCAGGCTGAATGGGACGCCGCGCATCCGGAAGCCGCCGGCAATGAAGGCGCTGGCACTGAAGGCGCTGGCACTGAAGGCGCTGGCACTGAAGGCGCTGGCACTGAAGGTTCAGGCCAGACCCCGTAGACTTACCGGGAAACCCACAACCAACCTCATTGGAGCAACTGTGAGCATTGAGCGCACCCTTGTCCTGATCAAGCCGGACGGCGTCACCCGCAACCTGACGGGCGCAATCCTCAGGCGGATCGAAGCCAAGGGCTACACCCTGGCCGAACTCAAGAAGACCAACGCCAGCCGGGAACTGCTCGAGCAGCACTACGAGGAGCACGTGGGCAAGCCGTTCTACGAGCCGCTGGTGGAGTTCATGCTGAGCGGTCCCGTAGTGGCAGCGATTTTCGAAGGCCACCGGGTCATCGAAGGCTTCCGCTCACTGGCCGGCACTACAGACCCGACGACGGCGGCCCCCGGCACCATCCGCGGCGACTTCGGCCGCGACTGGGGCCTGAAGGTGCAGCAGAACCTGGTCCACGGTTCTGACTCGGTGGACTCGGCCGAACGCGAAATCAAGATCTGGTTCCAGGCCTGATCTTTCCGACAGGTTAAGCGCGAACTGGCAGCTAACGCCCTCAAAAGCTGATTCTGAGGGCATTAACTGCCAGTTCGCGCTTTTTTCTTTGGGATTAGAAGCCTGAGGTGCCGGCGAATACCTGGATGAATGCGAAGAAAATCGTGGCGATCACGGCGACATACAGCAGTGCGGAGATGATCCAGCCGGAGTCGCCCAGGATCCGGGCCAGGCCTGCCGGCGCCGGAATCACGCCGTGGACGACGTTCCGCACGGTGACCCAGACGAAGAGCGGGATCATCGCTGCCCAGACAATCATGCAGAACGGGCACAGGATATGGATGGAGTACAGCGCCTGGGACCACAGCCACACCACGAAGATGAAGCCGAGGGTGATCCCCGCCTGCAGCGCAAGCCAGTACCAGCGGGCGAACCTGGCACCGGCAAGAAGGGCCATTCCCACGGTGGTCGTGATGGCGAAGGCGACAATCCCGATGAACATGTTCGGGAAGCCGAAGACTGAACTCTGCCACGTCTGCATGACCTGGCCGCAGGAAATCCAGGGGTTGACGTCGCAGACGGTGGCGTGGTTGGGATCCTTGAGGACCTCAAGCTTTTCCAGCACCAGGATGCCGGATGCCAGCCAGCCCACCACGCCGGTGATGACCAGCAGCCAGCCGAAGGGGCGGTCGCGTGTCATGGCCGGTACGGCGGCACCGGCCGTAGCCGCGGCGGGCCCGGCGCCGGCCTGGTGGTCCTGTTCGTAGTCCGTGCCCGTGGAAGGCGAAGTGCGTGGCATGGGATGGCGTCCTTTGTCTGGGGGTGCTCCTGCCCAGATTGTATCGCCGCCAGCTTGACGCCGCCTGTACCCGGGGCCCACGGCGGCATGACCGGCTTTGTCACACAATTACAGTTTATTTGAACGGCAATATGAGAGAATAAACGTGGCTGGAGCGCGAACCACATTCGAACTCCAGTCCGGTGGCTTGTTCCCAAGACCGCCAATGAGCAGTGGTGCAGGCTTCGGAAAGAGATCCAGCCTCCCACCTTCCATTGGACGGCACCTGGTTGTGGCTGTTAGAAACAACGGGTTCCAGTAACAATCCCGCCGGCCTGTCAGGCCTGCCGCACCCCACTGCCGGTGCGAGCCTGCTGGTATCCAATTGACTTCTGTCAATGCCTGCGGGTTTTGACAATATGTGCCCCAATGGGTGCCGAATGTGGCGGCACGTCAGGGGCAGGAGTGTTGCCACATATGGATAATGACCAGGTTATAGCCGTTAATGAAGATTCGGCTGCCGCCGGCGAAACCGCCGAGGCTCCCAAGAAAGCCACCAGGACCCGGCGCAAGGCCGCGCCCAAGGTTAAGGAAGCGGACACGGAGCCACTGACGTCTGAAGGCGCAGTGCCTGAAACCGCTGTGCCTGAAACCGCCGTGCCCGAAGCCGCAGTGCCGGAGCCGGCCGCCGAAACCGCAGAAGCACCGGCCAAGGCCCCGGTCCGCCGGACCCGCGCCCGGAAGAAGGTCGCCGAAGAACCGCTCCCCGCGTTTGCGGAAGCCGCCGTGGCGGAAGGCGATGTGCCGGAAGCTGACGCGGAGGCTGCCGCCACTGAGCCGGCCGCCGAGGCGCCCGCAGCCGAGGCGCCGGCCGCCGAATCCAAGCCTGTGCGCCGCCGCCGGGCAACAAAGCCGAAAGCCACCGAACCGGCCGAAAGCCCCGCTGAGTCACCGGAAACTGTAGAGGCGCCCGCTGCCGTAACGGCCAGCGAACTGCCGTCCGGCGGGCAGGCCGAAACGCCCGCCGAGGCCGCCGCTGCCCCGGCACCTGCATCCGAAGCAGCCCCCGCCGAACCGGCGGCTGCACAGGAAGCCGCTGAACAGGGAGCCGCTGCACAGGAAGCCGCCGCCGAGGAAGAGGCTGAAGACGAGGCCGCCGGGCAGTCGCCCCTGGGTTCGCTGTTCCTGGAACCGGCATCAGTGACGTCGATCATCTTCCAGGCGCCTGACCTGAGCACAGCCGTCCGTCCTGCGGCTCCCGCCAAAGAGGAGGCGGCCGCCGAGGAGGGCGAGGACGAGATTGAGGACGACGGCGGCCGGCGCCGCAGGCGCAGCCGCGGACGCCGCGGCCGCAGCCGGACCGACCGCGAGATCACGGACGGCGATGAGGGAACGGACGATTCCGACGAGGCCCTCGAAGACGAAGGTGGGCAGCCGGAGGACGGCGTGACGTCCCGCCGTCGCCGTCGCCGCCGCCGCGGTGACCAGGACCTGGAACTGACCGGCGGGGGAGAAGACGATCCCCCCAACACGGTCACCCGCGTCCGCGCCCCCCGGGCCATCAGCGAGGCGCCGGCGAGCAACCGCGTGACCAGCGTCAAGGGATCCACCCGCCTGGAGGCCAAGAAGCAGCGCCGCCGCGAATCGCGGGACACCGGCCGCCGCCGCACCGTCATTACCGAGGCCGAGTTCCTGGCCCGGCGGGAATCCGTGGACCGCCAGATGATCGTCCGCCAGCGCGACGACAGAATCCAGATCGGTGTCCTGGAAGACGGCGTCCTCGCCGAGCATTTCGTCTCCAAGACGCAGCAGGATTCCCTGATCGGCAACGTCTATCTGGGCAAGGTCCAGAACGTCCTGCCGTCCATGGAAGCTGCCTTCGTCGACATCGGACGCGGCCGCAACGCGGTGCTTTACGCCGGTGAAGTCAACTGGGACGCAGCCACCCTCGAGGGCAAGCAGCGCCGGATCGAGAACGCGCTCAAGTCCGGCGACTCCGTGCTGGTCCAGGTCACGAAGGATCCGGTGGGCCACAAGGGTGCGCGGCTGACCAGCCAGATCTCGCTGCCCGGCCGGTACCTCGTGTACGTCCCCGGCGGATCCATGACGGGCATCTCCCGCAAGCTGCCCGACGTCGAACGCAACCGCCTCAAGCGCATTCTCAAGGACCGCCTCCCCGAGGACGCGGGCGTCATTGTTCGCACGGCCGCCGAAGGCGCCTCCGAGGAGGAGCTGACCCACGACATCAATCGCCTCCGTGCCCAGTGGGAGGGCATTGAGAGCCAGGCGACGTCCACCAAGGTCCTTGCCCCGGAAGTGCTCTACGGCGAACCGGACCTGACCATCAAGGTTGTGCGCGACGTCTTCAACGAGGACTTCTCCAAGCTGATCGTCTCCGGCGACGAAGCGTGGGACACCATCGAGGCTTACGTCACCTACGTTGCCCCGGACCTGGTGGGCCGGCTCGAAAAGTGGACCAGGGACGAGGATATCTTCTCCGCCTGGCGCATCGACGAGCAGATCCACAAGGCACTGGACCGCAAGGTATTCCTGCCGTCCGGCGGCTCCCTCGTCATTGACCGGACCGAAGCCATGACGGTGGTCGACGTCAACACCGGCAAGTTCACCGGCAGCGGCGGCAACCTCGAAGAGACTGTCACCAAGAACAACCTTGAAGCAGCCGAGGAAGTTGTCCGGCAGCTGCGCCTACGCGACATCGGCGGCATCATCGTCATCGACTTCATCGACATGGTGCTGGAGTCCAACCGCGACCTGGTCCTGCGGCGGCTGGTGGAGTGCCTGGGCCGTGACCGGACCAAGCACCAGGTGGCCGAAGTGACATCGCTGGGACTCGTGCAGATGACGCGCAAGCGGATGGGCACCGGGCTCCTGGAGGTCTTCGGCGAGCAGTGCGAGGCATGTGCCGGGCGGGGTGTCGTCACCCATGACGAGCCGGTGGAGCACCGCCGCGCCAACACCGTGGCCGCAGAGCACCATGTACACCGTGCCGAGGTCCAGCCGCCTGCCCGGACAGAGCGGAAGCGCCGCCGCGGCAAGGGCGGGCAGCCGTCCTCCGAGACAGCTCCGGCCGCCCCTGCTGCACCGCACCACCCGGAGCCGTCGGAAGCAGAACGCCACGCCAAGGCTGAAGCGACCCGTGCTGCCCTCGCCAATATCGCGGCAGCGGCCCATGCCGCGCACTTGCATGAGGACGCAGCGCACAGCGCCGCGGCGGCGGGTGAGGCTGCCCGGCCTGCCGCGCCCGCGGCCGCTGCACCGGAAAGCCCCGTGGTGCACCGCACTCCGGAGACGGAGAGCGTCTCCGGACGGCCTGGCGCAGTGCTCACGTTCGGTGGCGAAAAAGTGGTTCTTCCGTTTGTCGATCACAGCGACGAGCCGGTCAAGGAAGCGCCGGCCCTGACGCTGGACCGCCTGGAGGAAGCCTTCGCCCACCTCGGTGCCCCCGTTGCCCCCGAGGAGGAGGCGCCCGGGGAGGTTCCCGCGCCGGCCCGCGTCCAGGAAGGGCAGCAGCAGTCGGCAAGCCAGCCCGCCGCAGGCCAGCCTGTGGAAAGCCCCGCTGCTCCGTCCCGCGCCCGACGGCCGCGCCGCAACCGCAGTGCCAGCCGTGCCCAGGGTGCAGCCAACGAGACATCCGTGGAACACCACGAAGTTTCGCCGGCTGCTGCCGCCGGGCACTCGCACGAGGCCAAGGCGCCTGCGGCGGCCAACGCGCCGGCGGCTCCGGCGGCTTCGCAGCCGGCCAGCGAACCGATCATTTTGGGCGTCGGAGTACCGGCCTCGGAACTGTAGGACAAACGGGCTCCGGGCTGACCGGCTCCGAGCTGACTGACGCCGAGCCCATGGCTAAAGGTCCGGCACCGCGGTTGCGGTGCCGGACCTTTTGGCTAGGCGCCCGAGAGAGCCTGTCGCAAACGTCAAATTCGATGCCCGACGCCGGTCCAACCGCTAGGCTGGAGGACTGACACGGGGTGCCGCGCACGGGCCGGCTGAGATCCAAACCCGTTGAACCTGTCCGGTTAGCACCGGCGAAGGGATGTCCTCCTTGTCATCAGCACTGTCATCAGCATCACTCCTGCCCGCACCCGTGGCTGGCGCCGACTCACTCCGGGAAACCGTGCCGGCGGCCGTTCCGACGTCCCGCGAGGTTCCCCGGGTCCTCGCCATCGCCGGGTCGGATCCGTCCGGCGGTGCAGGCATCCAGGCCGACCTGAAAAGCATCGCGGCCCACGGCGGCTACGGGATGGCCGCAATAACCGCCCTCACCGCCCAGAACACCACCGGCGTGCGGGGCGTGCACGTTCCACCGGCTTCCTTCCTGTCAGCGCAACTTGAGGCTGTCAGCGACGACATCCACGTGGACGCCGTGAAGATCGGCATGCTGGGCGATGAACAGGTGATTGCCGCAGTCCGCAGCTGGCTCGAAGAGGTGCGGCCCGGCGTCGTGGTTCTGGATCCGGTGATGGTGGCCACCAGCGGTGACCGCCTCCTTCAGGAGGCTGCGGAAGCAGCCCTCCGGAGATTGTTGCCGCTGGCGCATCTGATCACCCCCAACCTTCCCGAACTTGCCATGCTGCTCGGGGAACCGGAAGCCGAGGACTGGGCAGCCGCCCTGGAGCAGGGCAGGCGGCTGGCGGAGCAGACCGGTGCCACGGTCCTCGTCAAGGGCGGCCACCTGAACGGCTCAACCTGCCCGGATGCCCTCGTGAATACTGCCGGGCTGCTGTCGGCGGAGGTGGTGGAGGTTGCCGGCGAGCGGATCAGCACGCGCAACAGCCACGGCACCGGGTGCTCGCTGTCCTCGGCCATGGCCACGGCTCAGGCTCGGCTGGGCGACTGGGAAGCGGCACTGCGGGCGGTCAAGCCCTGGCTGGCCGGAGCCCTCCGCACGTCCGGGCAGCTTGAAGTCGGCACCGGCAACGGGCCGATCAACCACTTCCACCACCTGGCCCAGCCCGAACCTCAGGGCGGGTTCGCGGAACTGCTGCGCGCAGAGACTGTTGCAGACCTGGACGCCATCTATGGCCTCGGCTTCATCCGTGGCCTGGCCGACGGCACCCTGGCGGAGAAGGAATTCGCGTACTACCTCGCACAGGATGCCATCTACCTCAACGGCTACTCCCGCGTCCTGGCCAGGGCCAGCGCGCTGGCACCAACCGAGTCCGAGCAGCTGTTCTGGGCGCGCTCCGCCCAGCAATGTCTGGAGGTTGAATCGGAACTGCACCGCAACTGGCTCAGCACGCGCGCCGTGCAGACGGAGTTGGGCCCCGTCACGAAGTCCTACGTCGATCATCTGCTGGCGGCCTCCGCGGGCGGCAGCTACGCGGTGCTGGTCGCCGCGGTCCTTCCTTGCTTCTGGCTGTACGCCGAGGTGGGGGAGACCCTGCACGCCGAATACCTGGCTGCCGGGGCGCAGGCCGGGCACCCGTACGCCGAGTGGCTGCGGACGTACGCCGACGAGGAGTTCGCTGCCGCCACGCTGCAGGCCATCGAAATCGCCGACGGCGCTGGCCGGACCGCGTCCGCGGGGGAGCGCGAAGCGATGATTACCGCATTCCGGCAGTCCTGCCGGTACGAGGCGGAATTCTTCGACGCGCCGAGCCGACACAGCTGAACGGAAGCGGGGTCCGAGCCCGGTAAGATAGTCGCGCACGGCATTGGATGTCCGGAACAGCGCCCCTGTGGTGGCTATCACGGACGACCCGCCGGTGCCAGCCTCATTTGCGGCCGACGACGGAATTAGCGTATTCTGGATCTTCGGTGCTTACGCCAACACTTGGGTTATGACCCGGGATCGTCCACTCGGACTAATTCCTGGGATAGCTCACGGGTTCCCCCGGGCAATCCACGGCGTTGAGGCACAGCGAGAACCAGGCCAATTTCCGGACCCGGGTTCCGCACGCAAATTTAGTAATAAACGTCGAGAGAAGTGAGTTCCCAAGTGGTGTACGCGATTGTCCGCGCAGGCGGCCGCCAAGAGAAGGTTTCCGTTGGAGACTTCGTTACCCTGAACCGCGTCGCCGGTGGAGCTGGCAGCACCATTGAGCTGCCCGCACTGCTCCTGGTGGACGGTGACAAGGTCACCTCCGCAGCTGCGGACCTGGCCAAGGTAACTGTTACGGCTGAGATCCTCCAGGACCTCCGTGGTCCGAAGATCGTCATCCAGAAGTTCAAGAACAAGACCGGTTACAAGAAGCGCCAGGGTCACCGTCAGGAACTGACCAAGGTCAAGATCACCGGCATCAAGTAACCCACCGGTTACTGACCAGGTTCCCCGCAGTCTCAGAATTAAAGGCAGGCATTTCAAATGGCACACAAAAAAGGCGCGAGCTCCACTCGCAACGGTCGTGACTCCAACGCCCAGTACCTCGGCGTCAAGCGCTTCGGCGGCCAGGTAGTTTCCGCTGGCGAAATCATCGTCCGCCAGCGCGGCACCCACTTCCACCCCGGTGCGGGCGTTGGCCGTGGCGGCGACGACACCCTGTTCGCTCTGCAGGCAGGTGCCGTTGAATTCGGCACACGCCGCGGCCGTCGGGTCGTCAACATCGTTGCTGCTGCAGCTGCAGAGTAACAACAAGTTCTGAACCGGTGGAGCGGGCCATGATGGCTCGCTCCACTGTTCTTTTAACCGCATTACAATCGATTTGGACGTCCAGGACGGCCGGATTAAGCAATAGAGGAGATTCACGTGGCGAGCTTTGTAGACCGGGTAGTACTGCACGTATCCGGCGGTACCGGCGGCCACGGCTGTGTCTCCGTTCACCGTGAGAAGTTCAAGCCGCTCGGCGGGCCCGACGGCGGCAACGGCGGCGACGGGGGCGACGTCATCCTGCGCGTCGACGCACAGACCACCACGCTGTTGGACTACCACCACGCCCCGCACCGGCACGCCACGAACGGCGGCCCCGGCATGGGCGACTGGCGCGGCGGCAAGAACGGCGAAACGCTGGTCCTGCCCGTTCCGGAAGGTACGGTCGTCAAGACCAAGGACGGTAAGGTCCTGGCTGACCTCGTCGGCGAAGGCACTGAGTTCATCGCGGCCTCCGGCGGCCTGGGCGGCCTGGGCAACGCGGCGCTGTCTTCGCAGAAGCGCCGGGCGCCAGGCTTCGCGCTGCTCGGGATCGAGGGTGACGCCAGTGACATTGTCCTGGAGCTGAAGTCGATCGCCGACATTGCCCTGGTGGGTTTCCCCTCCGCCGGCAAGTCGAGCCTGATCGCGGCCATGTCTGCCGCCCGCCCGAAGATCGCCGACTACCCCTTCACTACTCTCATCCCGAACCTTGGCGTGGTCCAGGCCGGCGACGTCCGCTTCACCATTGCCGACGTTCCGGGACTCATCGAGGGCGCCAGCGAAGGCAAGGGCCTGGGCCACAACTTCCTCCGCCACGTCGAGCGCTGCGCGGCTTTGGTGCACGTTTTGGACTGCGGTACGCTGGAATCTGACCGAGATCCGCTCTCCGACCTCGCAATTATCGAAACCGAGCTCGAAAAGTACGCGGTGGACTCGAGCTACGCTGGTACGAACGGCGAAGTTGTTCCGCTCAATCACCGGCCCCGGCTGGTGGCACTGAACAAGGTGGACCTGCCGGACGGCAAGGACATGGCCGAGTTCGTCCGGCCGGAGCTGGAGTCCCGCGGCTACCGTGTCTTCGAAATTTCAGCCACGAGCCACGAGGGCCTGCGCCAGCTTGGCTTCGCCATGGCAGAGATCGTCAAGGCTGCCCGCGACAGCGTGGAAGCCACGCCACCGAAGGTGCACGCACCGGTACTTCGGCCCCGCGCCGTCAACGAGACCGGTTTCCGGATCCGCCGCGAGGAGAAAAACCTGGAGCCGCTGTTCCGCGTTCTGGGCGAGAAGCCCGTGCGCTGGGTCAAGCAGACGGACTTCACCAACGAGGAAGCCATTGGCTACCTTGCCGACCGCCTGGCCAAGCTTGGAGTCGAAACCGAGCTGTTCAAGCAGGGCGCCAAGCCCGGCGACACCGTGGTGATCGGTGAGGACGACGGCGTGGTGTTCGACTGGGAGCCGACCATGATGGCTGGTGCCGAGCTGCTGGCTTCGCCGCGCGGCACGGACGTCCGGTTCGCAGATATCGGAGACCGTCCTACCCGCAGCCAGAAGCGCGAAGAGCAGATCGAACGCCGCGACGCGAAGGCAGCGGCGCGGGCCGAGCTGGAAGCCGAACGCAAAGCCGGCATCTGGACCGAGTCCGTCAGCGCGCGCCGGGCTGCCCGGCCCCTCAAGGAGAGCGGACTTAACACCGAACATGAGGAGTGAACCCGCACACGTGACCGATACTTCCGCAGTTGTTATAGAGGAACCCAAGATCGACGACCGCAGCATGCTCGCCAGGGCGCGCCGCATTGTGGTCAAAGTAGGATCGTCGTCCCTTACCAGCATCAAGGGCGGAATATCGGAGGAGGCGCTCACCGGGCTTTCGGATGTGCTGGCCGCCAAGTGCAATGCGGGAACCGAGATCATCCTCGTTTCTTCCGGTGCCATTTCGGCCGGTCTCGCGCCCCTGGGCCTGGCCAAGCGTCCCCGGGACCTCGCCACGCAGCAGGCCGCGGCCAGCGTGGGGCAGGGCCTGCTGATGGCACGGTACACGCACGCCTTTGCCGCCCACGGCGTCACGGTCAGCCAGGTGCTCCTCACCGCCGACGACCTCATGCGGCGCAGCCACCACCAGAATGCATTCCGTGCCCTCAACCGGCTCCTGAATCTCGGCGTCGTACCAGTCGTCAACGAGAACGACACCGTCGCCACCCACAAGATCCGTTTCGGCGACAACGACCGCCTGTCAGCCCTCGTGGCGCACCTTGTGCGCGCCGACGCGCTGGTGCTGCTGTCCGACGTCGACTCCCTGTATGACGGCCCGCCCGCCCAGGGCGCCAAGCGGATTCCCCAAGTGGACGGTCCGGAAGACCTCGACGGCGTCTCCATCGGCAAGACCGGCAAGGCCGGCGTGGGCACCGGCGGCATGCAGACCAAGGTGGAGGCGGCCCTCATGGCCGCGGATTCGGGCATCCCGGCGCTCGTCACGTCCACCTCGAACGCCGCAGCGGCGCTGGCCGGTGATGACGTTGGAACCTGGTTCACCGTTAACGGCGCACGCAAGTCCGTCCGGATGATGTGGCTCGCCCATTTGGCCCACGTTCAGGGCCGGCTGTTCCTTGACGCCGGCGCCGTCCGGGCCGTGCGGGACAACCACACCTCGCTCCTGCCCGCCGGCATCACCTCCGTCGACGGCAGCTTCGAAAGCGGTGACGCCGTCGAAATGGTCTCCCCGGACGGTACCGTCGTCGCCCGGGGCCTGGTGAACTACTCCGCGGCGGAACTGCCGCAGATGCTCGGACGGTCCACCGTGGAGCTGGGCGAGGCCCTGGGCCGCGGGTTCGACCGTGAAGTTGTTCACGTTGACGACCTGGTTCTGGTCTAGGCGCCGGACTCGCCTAGACTTGAATGATGACTGAGGCACTGATGAACCAAGCAGCTGAGACATCCAACGACGCTACGACGGTCCCCACCCTGCCGGCAGACAGCCAGCCCACCCCGGCTGACGTCGAGGCGGCCGTCTACGCGATCGCCGACCGTTCCCGCCAGGCCGCCCGCAGCATGGGCCGCGCCAACCGGGCCTGGAAGGACAAGGCCCTGCGCGCCATCGGCAGCGCCCTGCTCGCGAACAGGCAGCAGATCCTCGCCGCCAACACCAAAGACGTGGAAGCGGGCCGCGCCAACGGCACCTCTGCCGCCCTCCTGGACCGGCTGACCCTCAGCGACACCCGCATTGCCGCCCTCGCCGCCGCCCTGGAGAACCTGGCCGGGCTGCCCGATCCCGTGGGCAATGTGGTGCGCGGACAGACCCTTCCCAACGGCCTGCGCCTGCGCCAGGTCAACGTCCCCATGGGCGTTGTGGCTGCCATTTACGAGGCCCGTCCCAACGTAACAGTGGACATCGCCGGCTTGGCGCTCAAGAGCGGCAACGCCGTGATTCTCCGCGGCGGTTCGGCGGCAGCCTCCACCAATGAGGCACTTATCCGCGTGCTGCGCGATGCACTGGAATCAGTGGGCCTGCCGGCGGATGCCGTGCAGACCGTGGACCAGTACGGCCGCGAGGGCGCCAACGTGCTCATGCGTGCCCGCGGGCGCGTCGACGTGCTGATTCCCCGCGGCGGCCGGGAACTGATCCAGACCGTCGTCAACAACTCCTCCGTGCCGGTCATCGAGACCGGCGAGGGCAATGTCCACATCTTCATCGACGAGTCAGCCAGTGAAGACATGGCGGTGGAGATCCTCCTCAACGCCAAGACACAGCGCCCCAGCGTGTGCAACACGGTGGAGACGCTGCTGGTGCACTCCGGCTCCACAGTCCTCCCAGCCGTCGCGGCGGCACTGACCAAGGCGGGCGTCAGGCTGCACGCCGATGACCGCGTTCGGGCAGCGCTCCCCGCATCAGTTGAGTCCCTGCCGGCCACTGATGACGACTGGGCCACCGAGTACATGGACCTGGACCTGGCCGTGGCCATGGTGGACAGCCTGGACGACGCCGTGAAGCACATCCGGACATGGTCGACGGGTCACACCGAAGCCATCCTGACCAACGACCTGCGAAACGCTGAGCGCTTCATCGCGGAAATCGATTCCGCTGCAGTCATCGTGAACGCGTCCACGCGGTTTACCGACGGCGGCGAGCTGGGCCTGGGTGCCGAGGTGGGCATCTCCACGCAGAAGCTTCACGCCCGCGGACCGATGGGCCTAACCGAGCTGACAACCACGAAGTGGATTGTCCAGGGCGAGGGCCAAGTCCGCTCCTGACATAGCGGTAACATTAGTAAAGAAGTCCGGACCGGCGGGAATTTCCGCCGTCGTCATCCTTTTTATTCCTAGGGGAGAAAATGCTGCTCCAGCAGATTGCCGCGTCAGTTGCCGAACACGAGGAGAGGGCGCCCCTGTGGGCCGAGCCATGGGTCTTCGGCCTCTCGATGTTTTCCATCTTCGTGGTGCTGATGTTCGTCACCCTCTCCTACGGCAACCTGGGCAAGCGCCACACCGCAGTTGATGAGCACGCAGACCCGCACCGCCAGCACCCCAACAAGCACGACCACGGCCAGGGCCACTAAGATTTCCGCCGCACTGCACCACAAGGATACGCAGCGCCGGCTGCGGCTGGGCGTGATGGGCGGAACGTTCGACCCCATCCATCACGGCCACCTTGTGGCCGCCAGCGAGGTGGCTGCCAAGTTCGGACTCGATGAAGTCGTGTTCGTGCCCACCGGCCAGCCGTGGCAGAAGTCCAGCAAGAAGGTCAGTGAGCCCGAACACCGTTATTTGATGACGGTGATTGCCACGGCGTCGAACCCCCGGTTTACCGTCAGCCGCGTGGATGTGGACCGTCCCGGCCCCACGTACACCATCGACACCCTCCGCGACCTGCGGACCCAACGGCCCGATGCCGACCTGTTCTTCATCACCGGCGCTGACGCCCTGGCGCAAATTCTGTCGTGGAAGAACATCGACGAGCTGTGGTCCCTGGCCCACTTCGTGGGAGTTACCAGGCCGGGCCATGAACTCGACGGCATGGGCCGCAAGGACGTCAGCCTGCTCGAGGTCCCCGCGATGGCGATCTCCTCAACCGACTGCCGCGCCCGCGTTGCCGCCCACAACCCCGTCTGGTACCTGGTGCCGGATGGTGTGGTGCAGTACATCGCTAAATACGGGCTCTACGCCGCACCGGCCGGGAACAGCAGCTCCGAAACTACCGAGACAAACGATCCAGCCAGCACTGAATGAGTTTGAGATGAGTCAGGAACAGCAACCGATCCGCAGCCGCCGGGAACTGCGCAAGGCCCGGGATGAAGCCTCGGCCACGAACCGGAACGCCGCCCCTCCGGGTGCCGGCGAGTCAGCCCCTGCCTCGAAACCACCTGCTTCAAAAGGTCCCGCCTCAAATCCGCCTGCTTCGAAGCGTCCGGCCCCCGCGGGCCAGGCCGCGGCAAGCCCCGGGGCGTCCGCTTCCGTAGGCGCGGACAAGACTGACGCTTCGCGTGTCGCCGCAGACAGCGGGCAGGAAGATGCCACCGGGCGCGTGCGCCGGGTAGCGCCGGGCCCCGTTGACTCCGCTCCGGCCGGTTCAGCCGCTGAGCGCTCGTCACAAATCCGTGCCCGCGACAGGGCGGCCCTGCGGACCATCAAGGAGCTTGCCGAAAAGGAAGAGCAGCTTGCCGGCGGTGGTCCGCCCACGCGCCGCCAGCTGCGGCTGATGCAACTCAAGGAACAGGCCGTTACTTCGGCAATGCCCGTTGTGCAGCCGGCCGACGGCGGTGCCTCCACCGGGAAATCGCCCGCTTCTTCGCCTGACTCTTCGCCCGGTACGGCTGGCAAGCCGACTACGACCACTGGATCCAAGTTGGCCGGTCAGCCCTCCAGCGGTCCCGGACCACGGCCCGCGACGCCGGCGGGGGACGAGCTGCCCGAGGGCATGACGGTGGAGCAGGCCCTGGAGGCGCGTGCCCTCCTCGCGGAACAGGCTAAGAATCAGATCGCCAAGATGGAGCACATCGCGGCGACCGACCCTGAAGCCGTAGATCCTGAAATCCTGGCCCAGCAGATTGCCTTGGCCGAGCGGGCCGCCGTGCTCAACAAGCGGGCCATGGCCAAGCAGAAGCTTGCTGAACAAAACACGCCGCAGCAGAGCGGACAGAATGGTCCGTCCACCGCCAGCAATCTCGCCATGGTGACGCCGCTGGAATTTGAACAGGTGCCCGGCGTCGACCGCCCCGTCATGAAGCGGCCGGCCACCTCGCATGTTCCCCTGGTGACCAACCCCGGACCGCGTGTCCCGGCCCGGGGCAACAGGGCCGCCAAGGCGTCCCGCTCGGGCGCGCCGTCCAGCGGGCGGTCGCGGGTCATCGCCCGGGCGGAAGCCGCGGCGCGCTCGGCAGCTGCGCCTCCGGCCAGCAGCCGCCAAAATGCCTGGACCGAAGAGTCCGGCGAAGACGTCACTGCTCTGCCGCCGGTGTCTGCCAAGTCCGCCTACGGGCTGGAACCCCTGGACGCAGCGACGGCCGGACTCGCCCGGGCCAACCGGCTGCGGCTGATCCAGCTCGGCGTCCTGGCGCTCGGCGCCATCGCCCTCGTTGCCGGCGTCATCATGATCATCAGCGGCCTTTCACGCTGACTTCATTCAGTCCCACCACCTACGCTTTTCATCACCACAAGGAGTCCCGTGACCGCATCCGAATCGTCCGTCACCATAGCCCGGCACGCAGCCAGGGCCGCGGCGGACAAGATCGCCCAAAACATCGTCGCCCTCGACGTCAGCGAACGCCTGGCCTTGGCGGACGTGTTCCTCATTGCCTCGGCACCCAGCGAACGCCAGGTCAACGCCATCGTCGACGGCATTGAGGAGGAACTCATCAAGCAGGACCTCCGCCCGGTCCGCCGGGAAGGCCGTTCTGCCGGCCGCTGGGTCCTGCTCGACTACGCCGACGTCGTCATCCACGTTCAGCACGAGGAGGACCGCGTCTTCTATGCCCTGGAGCGTCTCTGGAAGGACTGCCCGGTAGTGGATCTGCAGCTGGGAGACGACGCCTCGGCAAAGGCCGGTGCTGCCGCCGAGCAGGAGTAGGCCAGCGACCGAATATGCCCGATTTGGAATTTTCGGAAACGCTGTTCTAAGATATTTGAGTTGCTTCGGAGAGATCCGGACAAAAGAACGGATTCCAACGGCCCTGAGCTGAAGGTCCGAAGCAGCAAGAATACGGGGCTGTGGCGCAGCTGGTAGCGCACCTGCATGGCATGCAGGGGGTCAGGGGTTCGAGTCCCCTCAGCTCCACCGGATAATCCGCCGGAATCGTTAGATTCCGGCGGATTTTTGTTTGCCCGAAAGCAGCATTCAGCCGGCTTTTCCGGCCCGCCGGGAACGTGACGGACGCCACATGGCGTCGATTCGCATCTTGGCGGTTTCTGGACTACGCTGGTCGGGTTGCTTCGGGAAATCGCAAAGATTCCGGAGGAACGGCTTGGGGCTGTGGCGCAGCTGGTAGCGCACCTGCATGGCATGCAGGGGGTCAGGGGTTCGAGTCCCCTCAGCTCCACCAAGTAGCCGCCGGATCATGGAACAAACCATGACCCGGCGGCTTTTTCCGTTAAAGCCCGCGCTGCCGGTGCCGCGAATCTTTGACGAATCTTGGATATTCATTGGGCACGTCTTTCCCGCTTTGCCTCTAGAGTGGAGCCATGAAAACGGGAGCGGCCCTGGTGCTGTCCGTTGCAGGGATACTCGCAGCGGGCTCGGCGGCCCTTGCCGTCAATACACAGGTGCTCAGCGTTTCGCCCACCGGCACCGGAAACGCCAACGTAGTCCTCCTGCCGAACGGTTCCGTGCCTCCTGGCACCACCGCGGGTCCGAAGGCCTCGCCACCTGCGACAGGCGCGCCGGCCGGCGCACAGAAAACGGCCACTCTGGCGAAATCCAGCCCCGCAAGGCCCGGCTCCGCACAATCCGGTGCAACGGCATCAAATGCGGCCAAAGCCAATCCGGCGAAGTCCGCCCCGGCAACTGCGCCCGGGACTGTCGGCGGTTCCGCAACTGCACCGTCGTCATCGGGCCCCGGCGGCGGGTCGGCCGGCGGAGCGGTGACCGTTCAACCCGCCCCTGCCACGGGCGGCGTGGTCCCTGCTGGGCCCGGAGACGACAAGGGCGGACTCCGCAAGGCGCCGGAGCCAGGCGATGACAGCGGCGGCCACGGCGCCGACGACTGAACACCGGCGACGGAACACCGGCGGCTGATCACTGACGGCGGATCAGCGGCGTCGGGCCTGCGTTTGCTGCTGCTAATGCACCCTTTCCTGCGCACAGTTCCCTGCGCCCTGCCTGCCCTGTCGTACCGGCCTGCCCTGTCGTGCCTTCACTCTCCTGCCTGACTGGTGGGGCCCGGGAGGGCGGTTCGGGATAGGGAAAACCGCGAGGGCAACCTTGGACAAGTCTTGGATTTCCTCTGCACCCATCCTCGACGTCGAATTTCTACTGTGGAGCCATGAAAACAAAAGCAGCCCTTGCACTATCCATCGCCGGCATCCTCCTCACCGGAGGTACCGCCTTCGCCGCCACCCAGACGCTGAGCAACTCGGGCGCGGGTACCAGTGATGACGCGCCGAGCGTCCTCGTAACGGACGACTCGGCCACCAGAACCCCCGCCGTTGGCTCCGGCACGGCCACTGCAAAGACAACTGATGACACACAAGCCGACGACAAGAAGGCATCAGCGGCCAAGAAGTCGTCCAAGCCTGCCGAAGCGGGTGACGACAAGGGAGGCCAGCGAACCGCCACAGAGTCCGGCGACGACAACGGCGGAACCGCGGCAGCGCCGGCGGAGAATCCCGTCGGCAGCGGTTCGGCCTCCGTTGAACCGGGTGACGACAAGGGAGGCCTCCGGACCACCCCGGAGCCCGGCGACGACAACGGCGGTCTCCGCTCAGACCAGGCACGGGTTGCGGAACCCGGTGACGACCACGGTGGACTGCGGACGACTCCCGAGGCCGGCGACGACAAGGGCGGGGACCGGAAGGCCGCTGAGCCCGGCGACGACAGCGGTGGCAGCGGCGGCCACGGCAGCGACGACTGAGAAACGAGACAACCAACCCAACAGCCCGGAAGGTCCTCCTGCACCTTGGCGTCCAGGAGGACCTCCATGTGCCTGGGCCGGACGGCGCCTAGGATGTACACGTGGAGCGGATAACGAGCCGGGGGAGCGGCACTTTTGAGCGGTGACACTTTTGGGCGGTGACACGACCCGGAACGCCGACGTCGTGGTCATCGGCGCCGGGCAGGCAGGTCTCTCTGCCGCCTTCCACCTGGCCCGCCGTGGCTTTACCCCCGCCCCGGCCCGAGAACAGCCGGCGGACGTGGAGCAGCCAGCGACGGCAGCCGGTCCGGGACGGACCTACGCGGTGCTGGACGCCGAGGACGGGCCCGGCGGAGCGTGGCGCCACCGCTGGAAAAGCCTGCTGATGGCCACGGTGAACGGCATCAGCGACCTTCCCGGAATACCGCAGCCGGACGTCGACCCAACAGAGCCGAGTTCCGCCTTCCTCAGCCGCTACTTCGCCGCCTACGAACGGCAGGTCGGCCTGTCCGTGGAACGGCCCGTCAAGGTGCTCGCCGTCGAACGCGAAGATGCTGATCCGGGCGGGCGGCTAAAGATCACCACGTCCGACGGCGGTTGGACGGCCCGAGCGGTCATCAACGCCACCGGAACCTGGACCAGGCCGTTCTGGCCGATCTATCCGGGCCAGTTCACGTTCGGGGGCCGTCAGTTGCATGTGGCTGACTATGTGTCCGCGGAGGAGTTCCGGGGCCTGCACGTCATCGTTGTGGGCGGCGGGATTTCCGCCGTCGGGCTGCTGGACGAAATCTCCAAGGTCACCTGGACGAGCTGGTTCACGCGCCGGGAGCCGGTATGGCGGGAGGGGTTCGACCGGCAGGCCGGGCACGCCGCCGTCGCCCTCGTGGAAGACCGCGTACGGCAGGGACTGCCGCCGCAAAGCGTCGTGGCGGCTACCGGGCTCATCTGGACTCCGGCGCTCCGGGCGGCAGCCGCGCGCGGCGTGCTGGACCGGCGGCCGATGTTCACCGCGATAGAACCCGGCGGCGTCCGGCTGGCGGACGGCGGGTTCCTCGCGGAGGACGTGATCCTGTGGGCCACCGGCTTCCGTGCCGAACTGGAACATCTGGCGCCGCTGCATCTGCGGGGACCAGGCGGCGGGATCGCCATGGAAGGAACGCAGGTGGCGGCGGAGCCCCGGGTGCATCTGGTGGGCTACGGCCCGTCGTCGTCCACCATCGGCGCAAACCGCGCAGGCCGTGCCGCGGTGACGGAAATCCTCCAACTCCTGGCGGCCCCCGCGGGCGCGACGGATCCACGGTAGATTTGCACAGGCGGATTTCTGCCCCGGTAACGTAAGCAACCGGCAACAAGCAAGGAAGAGGCGGCGGCAACACGTGACTGAAAACGGTCTTGGCCAGGTACTGGGCTTGCTTCGAAGGCACCCGGATGTCGAGGCCGCCAACCTTCAGGCGTGGGACGCCACCGACTCGCTCCTCCTGGAGGCGGCGTCGGGTCTGCTCACCCCGGACAGCACGGTTGCCGTCATCGGGGACAACTACGGGGCGCTCACGCTCGGGCTGCTGGCCGGCGGTGCCGGCCAGGTGCCGGCCGAGGTGAAGGTGCACCAGGACCTGGTTACGGGGGAGCGGGCGCTCCGCAACAATGCGGCAGCGCTGGGAGTTGCGGCAGGCTTTGCCCCGTTGCCGCTCGGCGCCGAACTGCTGACCGGCGCGGACCTGGTGCTGCTGCAGCTTCCGAGGACGCTCGCCGAACTCGAGGAGATCTGCGACGCCGTTGCCCGGCACGCTCCTGCAGGCGCCGTCCTGATTGCCGGCGGCCGGGTCAAGCACATGTCACTGGGCATGAATGCCGTGCTGGGCAAGCACTTCGGTAAGGTCCAGCCGCAGCTGGCCCGGCAAAAATCACGGCTTCTCATTGCCTCCGGCCCGAAACGGGCGGAGGCAATCCCGCCGTACCCAGTGACGGAACACAACGCCGAACTCGATCTCGACATCTGCGCACACGGTGCCGTTTTCGCAGGCACCCGCCTGGATATTGGAACCCGCTTCCTGCTGTCGTTCCTGCCGGAGATCCCCGCCGCCGCCACGGCCGTGGACCTGGGTTGCGGCACCGGGATCCTGGCAGCAATGTATGCGCGCCGGCACCCCGGAGCCGCGGTGATCGCCACGGACCGGTCCGCGGCCGCTGTGGCCTCGGCAAGGGCGACTGCCCGGGCCAACGGCCTGGCCGCCAGCATCACGGCCGTCCAGGATGATGCAATGAGCACCCTTCCGGCCGGAAGCGCGGACCTGATCCTCCTGAACCCGCCGTTCCACCTCGGCTCCAGCGTCCACGCCGGCGCGGGGCTGAAGCTCTTCGAAGCGGCGGGCCGGGTGCTGGCGCCCGGAGGCCAGCTCTGGACAGTATTCAACAGCCACCTTCGCTATGTGCCGGCGCTGGAGCGGCTGGTTGGTCCCACCACGGTGCGGGGCCGGAATCCCAAATTCACCGTGTCCGCCAGCGTCAGGCGGGCCGCCGGATGAGCGCCGACAGCCGCCGTCGAACCACCCAGTGCCGCCGTGCGCGTGGGGCGTACCCGTTACCCGGGGCGTAACGTACGATTCAGACATTGATAGTGGCCAACAGCAGATGATAGGGGAATCCTTGACCGAGATCCGCCAGCCCTCGCCGAGGCGCGGAACCAACCTGCCCCGCATGGGCGACTTCAACCTGACTGTCATTCTTGATGCGATCCGCCGTGCCGCTGCAGGGCTCAGCCGCGTGGAACTGGCCCAGATCGTGGGACTGTCCCCGCAAACCATTTCAAACATCTCCCGCCGCCTGCTGGACCAGAACCTCATTGTCGAGGCGGGCAAAGAGGGCAGCGGGCCCGGCAAGCCACGGACCATTCTTCGCCTGAATCCCGCCGGCATGTATGCGGTGGGTGTGCACCTGGACCCTGCCGTGGCCACGTTCGTCGTCCTGGATCTGTTGGGCGCAGTGGTCCAGCATTCGAGCGTGAAAACGCCGGACAGCTCCCGGCCCGAGGCTGTCATTACCGCCATCGCCGCCGAAATCGACAAACTGATCGAGGCCTCGGGCGTGGACCGCGCCAAGATTGCCGGCCTGGGCGTCGCGGCTCCCGGCCCCATCGACCATGACAACGGCACAGTGGTGGAGCCGCCGCTCCTTGACGGCTGGGACAGTGTGCCGCTGCGGGATGCGCTGGCCGAGGCCACAGGCCTGTCCGTGCTGATGGACAAGGACGTCACCAGCGCCGCGGTCGCCGAAACCTGGGCCGGCGGGGCCAGCGGTGCCGGCAGCTTTGTTTTCATGTACATGGGCACCGGCATCGGCTGCGGCATCGTCCTCAATGACGAGGTGGTCCGCGGCACGTCGGGCAACGCCGGCGAGATCGGCCACATCATCGTTGACCCGGACGGAGCCCCCTGCGACTGCGGGCTGCGCGGCTGCGTCAAGTCCACGTGCATTCCCCAGGTCCTCGTCGCGCAGGCCCAGGCCGCCGGCATCCTGGCTGAGCCCGGCACGGCCACCAGCGGCCCTGCGGTCCAGGAACGGTTTGCCATGCTCTGCGAGGCTGCCGACGCCGGAAACAGTGCAGCGGCGGCCATCATCGACAAGTCCGCTGAACTCGTGGCCCGGGCGGCGTCTGCGGTGGCCAACACCCTGGACGTGGACCGTGTGGTATTTGGCGGGCCCTTCTGGCCGCTGCTGTCCGGACGCTACCTGGAGAAGATCCCGGGCCTGATCCAGCAAAGCAGCGACGCCGGCAACATCCACCCGGTCGAAGTGGTGGGCACAGGCGTGGGGCAGGATGTGGGAGCCGTGGGTGCTGCCTGCCTGGTCCTTGAGCACACCCTTGCGCCCCGGGCCCAGCGGCTGCTTCTTGAGGGCTGAGCCTGCCAGCGGACCAAGGCCGCCCGTAGGCTAAGCCTCAGTCGATGTCTTCGAGGATCGTCCCGTAGGGAATCGTGTCGTCGAGGTGTGCCTGGTGTCCCCGGGGAACAAAGAGCACCCGGACGCCATGCAGCTGGTCCGCTGCCGACTGAAGAAGAACCGGACGGACCATGTCAACGAAGCTCGGGTCCTTGCCGACGAGGTATTCCTCATAACTGGCTGGTAGCTGGATCATGGCATCAGGATAGACCTCTTCATGCGACAAGGGGAGGGAGGCCAAGCGGGCCTGCCTGCGCCCCCTCCCCGTTGTCCGGACGCTCGGGCTGATCAGTAGCCGGGCTGAACAGTCGGCTTATCAGTAGCCGGGCTGCTGGCTGGCCCGGACGTTCCGGTGGCAACCTCAGCCTGGTCCGTCTTCGCGTAGACGGTCTTGCTGACCTGGTAGGCATGCGTGTCCAGCTTGAGCGCCTCCTGGTTGATTTCGTTCAGCTTGGCATCGGTAAGCTGTTCGATCTTGGCGAGCTCCAGCGTCTCCTGGTTGTCGCCGCCCACAGCGGTCACCTTCACCAGGCCCGTTCCAGCCGAGTAGAACTTCCGCTGGTGGCCTACTGCCGGTTCCAGCGGGTTCCGTTCGTCAATCACCAGCACATCGTCATAGCAGCCAGTGGGGACGCACACATGGTCGTTCTGCTTGAAGACCTGCCCGCAGTCCAGGAAGTCGACGCTCGCCGCATGGGCCTGGACGTAACTGGGCGTGCTGGTCTGGGGGTCTGCCTGCATGGCGATGCCGGCCTGTGCCTCATCCAGGCTATGGATGAAGGTGGCGGGAGCACCGGTGAACTTACCGTTTTCATATTCCTCGGGGTATTCACCAAAGAGCCAGACGGTGCCGCTGTTGGTCTGGGCGAAGAAGGCAAGTTCGGATTCCACGAGCTCGTCGCCGGCGTAGTCCCGGTCCCACATCACCTGGGTCTTTACCCCGTCGATGACCTTGGTCAGTCCCGTCACCGTATGCACCACGGTACGTTTAATGTCTCCTTCTGCACTCTTGACGTCTCCCGTGGTGCTGTACTGCATGCCCGGCTTGAGCGGGAACCATTTGTTGTCCACGTTGGGGGACGGCTGGAACTGGGAGATGTCAAAATTGATCGCGGACCCCGGACCGCAGAGCTCGTCCGCGCCGGCTGTCCCGGTCGCGCCGGCAGAGGCCGAGCCCGAAGCAGTCGCCGAGGCCGACGTCGCTGTCGGTGAGGCGGCCCCGGAGGTGGCCGGCGGAGCGGTGTTGTTCTGCGCTGCGCAGGATGTCACGGTGGTCAGCGCCAGGAGGAGCACGAGGGCGGAGCCCGGGGCGGACGGTGGTTTGTGAAGCTGGAACATCTCGATGGCCTTTCGCCGTGGGGATTTCTGGCTTCCAGCAACTCCACCGCGCCGTCAGTGCCGTGCCCGGTCCGCAGCGGAACGCTGGCAAACCGCGCCCTGCCAGCGGGCGAATCTCGGGACGGTGCGACGCAGGCCGTGCGATGGGCGCGGATAATGTTCTCTCGGGACGATTCACCGAGGAAGAACCAGAAGGAGCATTCAGCCTCCTCAACCTGAGACCTTGCCGAATCCGATACGACGTGACAAAAGGATGGACTAATTTCCGTGGTTTGAAAAGGGCCTCGGGGGGCCTTGCCCGGCCGGTTCGCTGTGGCCAAACACCGTCAGGGCCCCCTCGGGCGAAGATAATTCTGAACGGGCAATCCAATCTGGCGTAAAGCAGCGTCTTAATTCGGCGTCAACTTGAAGGCGTGCCCGGACGGCTTCTAGAGTTCTTTACAAGTTACCGAGGTAACGTGTCAGCGATCCTCCGCTGCGGTGAGCCGCCTGCCGGCCGCCAAGGAGGGTGTGGGTGCCCCCATGTGGGCCTGACATTTGCTCACGGTGGACTTCTTTACAGGCGTAACAGTCGCGGCTGCGCCCTGCCGAAGTCCGTCCCGTGTTCCCCAAACTCAATTCATTGACCGCATGCTGCAGGGGCTTCCCGCCACCGCAGCGCAGCCTTCAATGGCCCATAGCCAAGGACGCAAATGTCACCGCCAAGCCTTATAGACACACACCCAAATCTCTCCGACACCGCACCGGTGGCGCTCTCCTATGAGCTGTTCCCGCCGCGTTCGCCTGCTGCCGCCGAGACCCTGTGGACCACCATCCGGGAACTGGAAGCGACCGACCCCGACTACGTGTCGGTCACCTACGGTGCCAGCGGCTCCAACCGGGACACCGCCGTCGAACTCATCAACCGCCTGGTGCTGGAGACCACCCTCCGCCCGCTTGCCCACCTGACCTGTGTTGGGAACACGCCGACGGAGCTCGCGGAAATCATCGGTGAACTGCTCGACGCCGGCGTCCGCGGCATCCTCGCGCTCCGCGGGGACCTGCCCAAGGACAGCGGCGAACCGGTCAGCGGCTCCCTGCGCTACGCCCAGGACCTGATTGAGCTCATCCGCCGGGTGGAGCAGCGGCGTTCCGCCCTGCTGTGCGCCGGAAAGGTTGCCGTTGGTGTGGCGGCCTACCCGACGCGGCACCCGGAATCGCCGAGCGAGGCGCATGACGTCGAGGTGCTGCTCGCCAAGCAGCGGTCAGGTGCCGACTTCGCGATCACCCAGGTGTTCTTCCACACCGACCAGTATGCGGACCTCCTCACCAGGGCCCGCAGGGCCGGCGTCACCATCCCGATCATCCCCGGTGTCATGCCGCTCACCAGCCTCCGCAGGCTCAAGCGCCTTGGCGAGCTGACCGGCGTCGAGCCCGCACCCGAGCTCATCGAGCGGATGGCCGCGGCGGATACCGACGCCGAACGGCTCCAAATCGGCGTCAGCGCAACGGTGGATCTGGCCAACGCGGCCCTGGACGCCGGTGCACCCGGACTCCACATTTACACGTTCAACGAGCACCAGAGCGCGCTGGAGGTGCTGGACAAGCTGTCGCTCGCCCGGCCGGCCCGCTCCATGAGTCGCCTGAACGCGCTGGCCCGGCGCCAGCTCGCCAGCTGACCGCACTCCTCCCCGAGACATTCAGAGCTTTCCCAACGATTCAAGGAAATTCACATGACTGAACAGACTCCCGTGCAGAGCACGCCCTTCCCGTCCGCGTCCATCCTCGGCTACCCGCGCATTGGCCGCCGCCGCGAACTGAAGAAGGCCGTGGAAGCGTACTGGGCCGGCAAGATCGACGCCGCTGCCCTGGACGCCGCCGCCAAGGAAATCCAGCTGGGCACCGCCAAGCGCCTGCAGGGCCTCGGACTCACCGAAGCCGCCGCGGTTCCGGGCACGTTCTCCTTTTATGACCAGGTGCTCGACGCCGCCGCCCACGTCGGTGCCGTTCCCGCCCGTTTCGGCAACCTCCTCAACGCTGAGGGACAGCTGGACATCGACGGCTACTTCACGCTGGCCCGCGGCAACAAGGAAGAGCAGCCGCTGGAAATGACCAAGTGGTTCGACACCAACTACCACTACCTCGTGCCGGAAATCGGCCCGGAGACCAACTTTGCGCTCACGTCCAACCGGATCGTTGAAGAGTTCGAATACGCCCTCGCCAACGGCGTGGAGACCCGCCCGTACATCGTTGGCCCGGTCACCTTCCTGCTCCTGAGCAAGGCTTCCGACGACGCCCCCGCCGGCTTCAGCCCGCTGTCCCGCCTCGAGGACGTCCTGCCGGTCTACACCGCGCTGCTCGGGAAGCTGGCAGCTGCCGGCGCCAGCTGGGTCCAGCTGGACGAGCCTGCCCTGGTTGTGGACCAGGACACCTCCGCCGAGGAAATCCAGGCTGCCGTTGCACGTTCGTACGAGGTCCTTGCCGTTGCGGCCAGCCGCCCGCAGCTGTTCGTCTCCACGCCGTACGGCGCACTGAACGGCCAGCTCGGCACCCTCGCCGCCACCGGCATCGACGCCCTGCACATTGACGTCTTCAAAGGTGAGGTTCCCTCCGCGGCGGCACTGGCTGCGCTGGGCACCAAGACCCTCGTGGCCGGCGTCGTGGACGGCCACAACATCTGGCGCAATGACCTGCAGGCCTCGGCCAACAAGATCGCCGAGCTGCAGAAGTCGGTGGCCAAGCTGGCCATCAGCACCTCCACTTCCACCCAGCACGTCCCGCACGACGTCGAGGAAGAGGCCCAGCTGTCCGAGCAGCTCCGCAGCTGGCTGGCATTCGCCGACCAGAAGGCCGTGGAAGTTGTGACCCTCGCCGGTCTGCTGACCGACGCCGATGCCGTCCAGCCGGCCATCGACGAGGCCACCCGCGTCATCGCTTCCCGCGCCGCCGCCGAAGGTGTCCGGCGTGCCGACGTCCGCGCCCGCACCGCCGCCCTGACCCCGGCCGACTTCAACCGCTCCGAGTACGCGGTCCGCGAAGCCGCCCAGGAAGAGGCCCTGCACCTGCCGCCGCTGCCCACCACCACCATCGGCTCCTTCCCGCAGACGTCCGAAATCCGTTCGGCCCGTGCCCGCAACAACAAGGGCGACCTCACCAACGAGCAGTACGAGAAGCTCATGAAGGACGAGATCAAGCGCGTCGTCGACCTGCAGGAAGAGCTCGGCTACGACGTCCTGGTGCACGGCGAGCCCGAGCGCAACGACATGGTCCAGTACTTCGCCGAGAACCTCGAAGGCTTCGACGTCACGGTCCACGGCTGGGTCCAGTCCTACGGTTCACGCTGCACCCGCCCGTCCATCCTCTGGGGCGATGTCACCCGCAGCGCCCCCATCACGGTGGCGTGGGCGGAATACGCCCAGTCGCTGACCAGCAAGCCGATGAAGGGCATGCTCACCGGCCCGGTCACCATCCTGGCCTGGTCCTTCGTCCGCGACGACCAGCCGCTGGGTGAGACCGCCAACCAGGTTGGCCTGGCCCTGCGCGACGAAATCGCCGACCTTGAAGCCGCCGGCATTAAGATCATCCAGGTTGACGAGCCTGCCCTGCGCGAACTCCTCCCGCTGCGCAAGGCCGACCAGCCTGCGTACCTGGACTGGTCCGTCAACTCCTTCCGTCTGGCCACCGCCGGTGCGGCTGACGCCACGCAGATCCACACCCACCTGTGCTACTCCGAGTTCGGTGTGATCATCGACGCGATCGACGGCCTGGACGCCGACGTGACCTCGATCGAAGCAGCCCGCTCCCGCATGGAGGTCGTCCATGACCTCGAGTCCCACGGCTTCGGCCGCGGCGTCGGACCCGGCGTGTACGACATCCACTCGCCGCGCGTTCCGGGCGAGCAGGAAGTCACCGAACTGCTGAGCACCGCCGTGAAGCACGTTCCGTCCCGCCAGCTCTGGGTCAACCCGGACTGCGGCCTGAAGACCCGCGGCTACGCCGAGACCGAAGAGTCCCTGCGCAACCTGGTCGCGGCCACCAGGACGGTCCGCGCGGAACTGCTGGAAGCTGCCAAGTAGCAAAAGCAGTGCGAACGAACCGGCGCCCGGCACCGAAAGGTGACGGGCGCCGTCGTTAGTTAATCAGTGTTTACAATTACCAGACCAAATCGTC
>NZ_JBHTXX010000030.1:0-27326 GCF_042791415.1 Arthrobacter sp. NPDC056691 | reverse complement strand
CCACCAAATTGCCCCGGCCAACCCGGTCCGCGCCACCCCGCAGGGCCGGCGCGCACCGGCGGCACCCTCCAACGTCGAAAACCATGTGCTACCGAACCGGCCCCGGACCCGTAACGCTGCCGGGCGCCGTCGTTCTTTAAGCAGTGTTTACGATTCCCAGACGATCTCGTCGTCGACCACGCCGTCCTCGTCCGCGGAGGCCACCAGGACCTCGTCGGTGAAGTGCTCGCCCAGGGTGAAGTCCAGGACAAAATAGCGTTCGGGCTGGCCGGGGTAGATCCCCACATGGCCCAGTTTCAGGGCCTTCAGGAACACCGCATTGGTGAGCTGGCTCTTCTCCTTCACACCGAAGATTTTCTGCAGGTGCTCGTCCTTGATGGCGTTGCAGTGGAAGCGCAGATATTCCTGCGGGCTGGTGCCTTCCTGCTCCAGCTCCTCGGCAATCATTTCCCTGACCTCGTCCACGAGTTCGGGGAGGTACCGGAGGCGGTAGTCCACTTTGTGCATGGCCGCTTCATCGAAGTGGTCATGGGCGTTGATGTTCAGGTCCAGCTCAAGGCGTTGACCGGCCAGCTCGTGCTCCGCGGCAACGTTATGGTCCCTGCCGTGGTTCAGCTCGATTACTCCGAAGTGCTGGCTCGCTACCTTGGTGGTCATATCTTCAACATAGACCCGAAAAGCAGAGCATTCCAGCATCGGGGATCATTTATCTGGCTGCCCCAGACCGCCCATGGTTTCGGCCAGCAGGTCCACGAACAGCTGGACCCGGGCTGTCTTCTTGTCGTTGATGAGCAGCGCGAAGACGTTGCGGGCCAGCCGGATTTCGGGGACGTCCAGCACCACGACGCCGGCCGGCCGATGCAGCAGGGCAAGCTCCGGCACCAGTGCCGCCCCCAGCCCGGCGGCGGCCATTTCAAGGCTGGCATGGAAGTCGTCGCTGTACGCCACCACCCGGGGGTGGAGATTGCAGCCCGCGAAGAGCCGCTCAATGACGGTGGCGTCGCTCGTGCCGGGATGGTGCATGATCCACGGCATGTCCGAAAGATGGTCGGCCGCCACCTTCGCATCGGTTCGGAATCCCCAGCCGGACGGAAGGACCACGCGGAAATTGTCGTCACCGATCCACTGCCGGTTGATGGTGTGCGGCCAGGCCAGCCCGGACTGTCCCACCTGGTACACGAGCGCCACATCGGTGTCTCCGCCGGTTCGCAACCCCTGGATGGTCTGGGCGGGTTCGGCCACGGAAACTTTCAGTTCGATGCCCAGCCCTTTCCATGCGGGACTCCGCAGGATCCGCGGCAGGACATAGGTTGCGAGGCTCGGGAAGATGCCCAGCCGCAGCTCCTGGCTGGTGGTGTCCTGTGTCCTGGAAGCCGCAGCCATCAGCGCCTCGATGTCCGTAAGGACTTTGGCCGCGTGGCGCGCCATCACCACCGCCGCATCGGTGGGAACCACGCTCCGGGCGGAGCGCTGGAACAGGCGGACGCCCGTGTCACGCTCAAGGGCGGACATCTGCTGGGACACGGCTGAGGCGGTGTAGCCGAGCCGGCTCGCCGCAGCCGCGAAGGACCCCAGCCGCGTCACCTCCAGGAGCGTCTTCAAATGCACGGGGTTGACCACCAGCCAACCTTACTCTGGGTGCTTTGGGACGGGAAAAGAATCCGTACCCATCCGGCACGCCGAACTGCTCCGAATAGCCGTTGACTACCCAAATCAGCGGCAACTGTTCAGCAGAGGAGCGAAGATTGTCACCGAGCCCAACACGGAATGGAGACGAAAGGCGGCACGTTGCTGTTGTCGGCAGCGGGGTGGCGGGCCTGACGGCCGCGTACATCCTCAGCCGCCGGGACCACGTGACCCTTTTCGAGGCGGATTCCCGGCCGGGCGGACATGCCCACACGCACGACGTGCGGCAGGAGTCGGGGAGCCTGGCCGTGGACACCGGCTTCATTGTGCACAACAACCGCACCTACCCGAACCTTATCCGGCTGTTCGGCGAGCTCGGCGTGGAGACGCAGGATTCGGACATGACCATGAGCATCCGCTGCGACGGCTGTGGCCTGGAGTACGCCGGCGCCAAGGGTGCTTCGGGTGTCTTTGCCAGGCCGGCCAACCTTGCGCGGCCGCGGTTCCTGCTGATGCTTGCCGAGATCCTGCGGTTCTGGCGGAAGGCGCGGGCGCTGCTGGCCAACGGGGCCTCCCGTCCCGGGGCACGGGAGGAAACGCTGGGCGAGTTCCTCGAACGCGAACGATTCAGCAGCTACTTCACCTCGCATTTCATGGCCCCGGTTGTCAGCGCTGTCTGGTCCTGCGACCCCACCACCGCCCTGGCCTACCCCGCCCGGTACCTTTTCACCTTCCTCGAACATCACGGCATGCTCGGCATTAAGGGCTCGCCACAGTGGAAGACGGTGACGGGCGGATCGCGGCGCTATGTTGATCGTGTGGTCGAAGGCCTCCAAGATGTCCGCCTCTCCAGCCCTGTGCTGGCTGTGCGGCGGATCCCGACCGGAGTGGAGGTTACGACGGCGTCCGGAACCGAGCACTTCGACGCTGCGGTTATCGCCGCCCACCCCCGCGAGGCACTCGCCATGATGGCTGAACCGGTCCCCGCGGAGGTTCAGGTTCTGGGGCACATCCCGTATTCCGTCAACCACATCAAGTTCCACCGCGATCCCGCGGTCCTGCCCCGCAGCCGCGCCGCCCGCGCCTCCTGGAACTACCGGCTGCCGTCCTGCGCTGCACGTCCCGGCCAGGTGCTGGTCAGCTACGACCTCACCCGGCTGCAGCGTCTCACCCCCGACGACGGCGGCAGCTACATCGTGAGCCTCGGTGAATCGGACCTGATTGAGCCGGACTCAGTGCTGCAGGACCTCGTCTACGAGCACCCGCAGTACACGCCTGAATCCGTGGCCGCCCAGGAACGCCTGGGGGAGCTGGGCGACCACCGGCTGGCTTTCGCGGGCGCGTACCACGGCTGGGGGTTCCACGAGGACGGCGCCGCCGCCGGTGTGCGGGCGGCCGCGCAGCTGGGCCGCGAGTGGGAGGATCCCTTCGTCCGGGTGCCGGACGCATCGGCCACGGACCCGGTTGCGTCCGGTGCCGGGCAGTCTTCGGAGCTGGTGCCATGAGCGCGGCCATCTACCGGACCCGCATCCGCCATGTGCGGCAGGATCCGCTGAAGAACGCCTTCAGCTACCGCAGTTACAGCTGGTACGTGGACCTCGATGACCTGCCACAACTGCCTTGGTGGCTGCGGCCACTCGCCGGATTCCACGCGAAGGACCACTTGGGGGATCCCGCGGCCAGCATCCGCGAGAACGTGGACCGCTTCCTCGCCGTGAGCGGCGAAAAGCCCGACGGCGGCAGGGTCACCATGCTGGCCAACGCCAGGGTGCTGGGCCACGTCTTCAACCCCATCAGCATCTTCTGGTGCCACGGCAGCGACGGCGGGCTGCGTGCTGTGATCGCCGAGGTCCACAACACCTACGGCGAACGGCACTGCTACCTCCTGCATCCGGACGGCGCCGGCCGCGCGCGCACCGGTAAGGAGTTCTTTGTCTCCCCGTTCAACGACGTGGACGGCAGCTATCGGATGAGCCTGCCCGAACCGGCGGGCAAACTCGCCGTGGCCGTGGTGCTGGAGCGCGCCGGACGGAAGCCCTTTACCGCCACCATGACCGGCGACCGGCGGCCCGCCACAGCCCGCAGCATCCTGGCGGCGGCGGCCGCGGTGCCGCTGGCGCCGCTCCGCGTTGCCCTGCAGATCCACTGGCAGGGAATCAGACTCTGGGCCCGAGGCCTGCCCATCATCAACCGCCCCCACCACCCGCCACAGGAGGCCGTCTCGTGACTCTCACAGATCCGTCGTACACTGACCCCTCGTACAGTGACCCCGCGTACAGGGACCCCTCACACCGGGGAGGTTCGCCGGGCGAGGCCTTCCGGGTGCCGCCGGCACCGGCGGCCATCGACGCGGAGGTGTGGCCCGGCGTCGCCCGTCCGCCCGCGGGGATCAAGGCGCAGATGGCCGGCAAGGCCGCCGATTCGCTGTTCCGGGCGGCGGTCCGACGCCTGCCGCTGCGGGTGGAATACCCCGACGGGACGGTGTTGGGCACCGGCCATTCCGGCGGGCCGGTGATGACCATGCTGCGTCCGGATGACTTCGCCGTCCGGATCGGCGACAACGGGCTGATCGGGCTGGGGGAGTCCTTCATGGCGGGGGACTGGGAAGCGCCAGACCTTGCCGGCGTTCTGGAGGTCTTTGCCTCCTCGGTGGACACGCTCATCCCCGTGCCGCTGCAGAAACTCAGGAGCCTGTACCTGCCGCGTGCGCCCCGGCAGGAGCGCAACACCGAGCAGAACACGCGCGGCAACATCTCCCGGCACTACGACCTTTCCAACGAGCTGTTCGCCAACTTCCTGGACAGCACCATGAGCTACTCCTCGGCGCTGTTCCCGGCATCGGCGGGCCAGCTGACCGAGGTGGGCTGGGATGCCCTGGCCGCTGCGCAGCAGGCCAAGATCGACAGGCTGCTGGACAAGGCCGGCGTGGGGGAGGGCACCCGGCTGCTTGAGATCGGCACCGGCTGGGGCGAGCTGGCCCTGCGGGCCGCAGCCCGCGGCGCCACCGTGTACTCGGTCACCCTCTCCAGCGAGCAACAGGCGCTCGCGCAGCAGCGTATCGAGGAAGCCGGCTTCTCCGGGCAGGTCACCGTGGGACTGCAGGACTACCGCGCCGTGGAAGGCGAGTATGACGCCGTCGTTTCCGTGGAGATGATCGAAGCGGTGGGCTACGAATACTGGCCCGTCTACTTCCAGACCATCGACCGGGTGCTGGCGCCCGGCGGCAAGGTGGCCATCCAGGCCATCACCATGCCGCACGGGCGGATGCTCGCCACCCGCAACGCCTACACCTGGGTGCACAAGTACATATTCCCAGGCGGATTCCTGCCGTCGGTGCGGGCGATCGAAAGCGTCACGGAGCAGCACACCACCCTCCGGGTGCGTGAGCGCCGGGGGATGGGTGACCACTATGCTGCCACTCTGAGGCTTTGGGAGGAGCGGTTCCTGCAGCGTGCCGCGGAAGTGCGCGGGCTCGGGTTCGACGCGGTCTTCCAGCGGATGTGGCTGTTTTATCTTTGCTACTCGCGGGCCGGCTTCCAGTCCGGCTACCTGGATGTGCAGCAGATCGTCCTGGACCGCCGGGAGGCCCAGCTGTAGCAGCCTGTCCTGCCCGCCGGAAGGTGCAGCCCGAGTCCGGCGTTTGCTTAATCACAGTGGGGGTCCCGAAGCATGCTTCGGGACCCCCACTGTTGTGTTCCGGGCCACCCGAATCGTGCCGTCGGGGGTGCCGCGACACGCCGTCTGCGGCACGACACGCTGGCGTTTAAATGTGTCTAACTACTCCACAGGGTGTGGATTCCGTCCGCCAAAAACCCGGAAATCCGGACATTTTGCAGGCCCCGGCCTGTGGATTAAAGGTGCATTAAATGACATACTTGTAATACATCATCTTGGGGTCCCATCCGGGGCCGCGCACTACATGTAGTATCGACATACAGATTGAGCGGGAGACCGGCGCAGCCAGTACTGGACGGTAAGGTCCGGGCAGAGTCCACCGCTACATGCCGGAGATTTAAAGACAGAGACACCAGCAAGGTCTCAGAAGAGTGCAGCAGTAGTGACTTCAACAAAGGGGACAGGAACCATGACCGTTACGGTTTACACCAAGCCGGCCTGCGTACAGTGCAACGCTACCTACCGTGCGCTGGACAAGAAGGGCATTGCCTACCAGAGCGTGGACATCTCCCAGGACGCGGACGCCCTTGAGCGCCTGAAGTCGCTCGGCTACATGCAGGCACCGGTCGTCGTCACGGACCAGGACCACTGGTCCGGTTTCCGCCCGGACAAGATCGAAGAGCTGGCGCTCAGCGCGTCCGCTTCTGTGGCCTAAGGCTGCGCCCACGCCGTTTCCGGCAGAGAATTCCCAAGTAGATGAGGTGACTCGCATGGCCGCGCCGGCCTTTGCCGAAGCGCCGGCCGCAGCCCGTGCTGCGGACACGACGCCCGTCAGTCAGACACCGCCCGTGAACCAGACCCACAGCCGCCTCATCTACTTTTCCTCGGCCTCCGAGAACACCAGCCGCTTCATTGGGAAGCTTGGTGCGGATGCCGCCAGGATCCCCCTGCATGCGAAGGACCAACCCCTCGTTGCCTGCGAACCGTTCGTGCTCGTAGTCCCCACCTACGGCGGGACGGGCGGCGAGGGTTCAGTGCCGAAGCAGGTCATCAGATTCCTGAACAACCCGGATAACAGGCGGCTGCTCCGCGGCGTCATCGGGGCCGGAAACACGAATTTTGGGGACAACTACTGCATGGCGGGCGACATCATCGCCGCCAAGTGCAATGTTCCCCACCTATACAGGTTCGAACTCATGGGTACGCCGGAAGACGTCTCCCGTGTACAAGAAGGATTGGAAGAGTTTTGGACACGACTGTCGCAGACACAGAAGTAACCAGGCCCGAAGGAAAGGACGCGTCCATGGACACGGCTGTTGAAAAGCAGGAGAAGCCGGCGCTCCCCGCCGCCTACAAAGGTCTGGGCTACCACGAGCTGAACGCGATGCTGAACCTGTACGGTCCGAACGGCGAAATCCAGTTCGAGGCTGACCGCGAGGCTGCCCACCAGTACTTCCTGCAGCACGTGAACAACAACACGGTCTTCTTCCACGACCTCGAGGAGAAGCTCGACTACCTGGTGAAGAACCAGTACTACGAGCGGGAAACCCTCGACCAGTACACGATGAACTTCATCCGTGACCTGTTCAACCGTGCCTACAAGAAGAAGTTCCGCTTCGAGACGTTCCTGGGCGCCTTCAAGTTCTACACGTCCTACACGCTGAAGACGTTCGACGGCAAGCGTTTCCTGGAGCGCTACGAGGACCGCGTGTGCATGGTCGCCCTGCACCTGGCCCGCGGCGACGAGCAGCTCGCCAGCCGCCTTGTGGATGAGATCATTGACGGCCGCTTCCAGCCGGCAACGCCCACGTTCCTTAACGCCGGGAAGGCCCAGCGCGGCGAGCTCGTCTCCTGCTTCCTCCTCCGCATCGAAGACAACATGGAGTCGATCGCCCGCGGCATCAACTCCGCGCTGCAGCTCTCCAAGCGCGGCGGCGGCGTTGCCCTCTCGCTGACCAACATCCGCGAACACGGCGCGCCGATCAAGCAGATCGAAAACCAGTCCTCCGGCGTCATTCCGGTCATGAAGCTCCTCGAAGACAGCTTCTCCTACGCCAACCAGCTGGGCGCCCGCCAGGGCGCCGGTGCCGTGTACCTGCATGCCCACCACCCGGACATCCACCGCTTCCTGGACACTAAGCGCGAGAACGCCGACGAGAAGATCCGCATCAAGACCCTCTCCCTCGGCGTCGTGATCCCGGACATCACGTTCGAGCTGGCCAAGAAGAACGAGGACATGTACCTGTTCTCGCCGTACGACGTCGAACGCGTCTACGGCGTACCGTTCTCGGACGTCTCGGTCTCCGAGAAGTACTACGAGATGGTTGACGATTCCCGGATCAAGAAGACCAAGATCAGTGCCCGGGAGTTCTTCCAGACCCTCGCGGAAATCCAGTTCGAGTCCGGCTACCCGTACATCATGTTCGAGGACACCGTGAACCGGGCAAATCCGATCGACGGCAAGATCACCATGAGCAACCTCTGCTCGGAAATTCTGCAGGTCTCCACGCCGTCCCTGTACAACGAGGACCTCACGTACGAGACCGTTGGCAAGGACATCTCCTGCAACCTCGGTTCGATGAACATCGCCAAGACCATGGATTCCCCGGACTTCGGTGCTTCGATCGAGACGGCCATCCGTGCACTCAGCGCGGTGTCGGACATGTCCTACATCAACTCCGTGCCGTCTGTCGCCGAGGGCAACGCGCAGTCACACGCCATCGGTCTTGGCCAGATGAACCTGCACGGCTACCTGGCGCGCGAGCGGGTGCACTACGGCTCCGACGAGGGCCTGGACTTCACCAACATCTACTTCTACACCGTGGTGTTCCACGCCATCCGCGCGTCGAACCTGCTGGCCATCGAAACCGGCCAGACGTTCGGCGGCTTCGAAAAGTCCACGTACGCCAGCGGCGAATTCTTCGACAAGTACACGGAGCAGGAGTGGGCCCCGGAGACGGAGCGCGTCCGCGAGCTGTTCGCCGGCACCCACATCCCCACGCAGGATGACTGGCGCGAGCTAAAGGCCTCCGTCGTGGAGCACGGTATCTACAACCAGAACCTGCAGGCCGTGCCGCCGACGGGTTCGATCAGCTACATCAACAACTCCACGTCCTCGATCCACCCGGTGGCGGCCAAGATTGAAATCCGCAAGGAAGGCAAGATCGGCCGCGTCTACTACCCGGCGCCGTACCTGACCAACGACAACCTGGACTACTACCAGGACGCGTACGAGATCGGCTACGAGAAGATCATCGACACGTACGCCGCAGCCACCCAGCATGTGGACCAGGGCCTGTCGCTGACGCTGTTCTTCAAGGACACCGCCACCACCCGCGACATCAACAAGGCCCAGATCTACGCCTGGCGCAAGGGCATCAAGACGCTCTACTACATCCGCCTCCGCCAGCTCGCGCTGGAAGGGACCGAGGTAGAGGGCTGCGTCAGCTGCGCCCTGTAGCTTCAACCAAATCGTGACCGTACGACGGCGGGTGCCCGCCCGCCGTCGTACGCTTTAAGTAAGAACCCACCCAACTTCTTAGGGGATGACATGACCGAAAAGGTCAAGCTGCTGAGCCACGTCGAGGCCATCAACTGGAACCGCATCCAGGACGACAAGGACGTGGAGGTCTGGAACCGCCTCGTCAACAACTTCTGGCTGCCGGAGAAGGTGCCGCTGTCCAACGACGTCCAGTCGTGGCACACGCTCACCCCGGCGGAGCAGCAGCTGACCATGCGCGTGTTCACCGGACTGACCCTGCTGGACACCATCCAGGGCACCGTCGGGGCCGTCTCGCTGATCCCGGACGCAATCACCCCGCATGAAGAGGCCGTGTACACGAACATCGCCTTCATGGAGTCCGTGCACGCCAAGAGCTACTCCTCCATCTTCTCCACGCTGGCCTCCACCAAGGAGATCGACGAGGCGTTCCGCTGGTCCACCGAGAACGAGAACCTTCAGAAGAAGGCCCAGATCGTCATGGACTACTACCAGGGCGACGACCCCCTGAAGCGCAAGGTGGCCTCCACCCTGCTCGAGAGCTTCCTGTTCTACTCCGGCTTCTACCTGCCCATGTACTGGTCCTCGCGCGCCAAGCTGACGAACACGGCTGACCTGATCCGCCTCATCATCCGCGACGAGGCCGTGCACGGCTACTACATTGGTTACAAGTTCCAGCGCGGACTGGAGACCGTTTCCGAAGCGCGCCGGCAGGAGATCAAGGACTACACCTTCGAACTGCTCTTCGAGCTGTACGAGAACGAAGTCCAGTACACGCACGACCTCTACGACGGCGTCGGCCTGGCCGAGGACGTCAAGAAGTTCCTGCACTACAACGCCAACAAGGCGCTGATGAACCTGGGCTACGAAGCCATGTTCCCCGCCTCCGTCACGGACGTGAACCCGGCCATTCTTTCGGCCCTGTCGCCGAACGCCGACGAGAACCACGACTTCTTCTCGGGCTCAGGGTCCTCCTACGTGATTGGCAAGGCTGTCAATACTGAGGATGAGGACTGGGACTTCTAGTTCTTCCTCCTCCTCTTGCGTCCCTTAGTTCGACGTCGTCCAGCTAAGGGACGCAAGAAGTCACCAACGGTGGAGACGGCGTTCCCCGAGCTGATAGATCTCGCCTGGAATCTGTTCTAAGGCTTCATCCGGCCGTGATCTTTATTCCGGCGACGGCGCCTGTCCAGGAACCCGTTGGGTCACTCCGCATCAGGTGGACACCGACGTATCCGGCCTGCAGTTCGACGACCTGCGACAGGATCTTCGAGCAGTCGAAGGAGAGTGAGATTGCCTCGGCACCTGTTCCTGGATCTTGGGTGAGGAGGATCTGGGCACCGTCGGTGCCCACGCAGGCCGGGCGGCTGCCGGGCGCCTGCTGGGTTCAACGACCTTCGACGGCGGCTCGGTGTCGTCCTCAAAGATAACTAGCGGCATCAGCGACGATAGGCTGTCGCTATGACGCTGGGGACGCGGCGGAGCCGACACATCAGCTACTTCCGGCTGGACGCCGGGGACGTTTCCTGGTGAACCCGTTCTTGGTTGTGCCTGTGTACACGCGCTGGACTCTTTTCGGCGGGCTAGCGACGGAGCCACAGATCGATCCTGGAGGCTGAGTGAAAGAAACGCTGCCGCAGCGCCGAATGCCGCTATGCTCCCACGCATGGGGAAAAGAATTTTGGGCAGGACCTTCGCCGTCGTCGCTGGCCTTTCGGTAGCGGCGATCTCGCTTCTAGCCGCGTGGGTAAACGGAAACATCCCGTTGCCGGCTGTTCTCGCCACTTCCTTTGCTCTCGGGGCCGCCACATTCCTGGCCGTGAGCAGGCAGGGCGCCAAGAACTCCAGCTGACGTCCGGGCCATCGCCTCTCATCTTGGGCCATTCATGCCGACGGGACCGCAATTTCTATCCGCGGACTATTCCTGTCCGTGCCGTCCAGACCAGCCGACCGCCGCGGAAATCCGATTCGCGACCGCCGGGAACAGAGTACTCGTCGGTGACGGGATAGCCGAGTCGGCCTTTCTCCCAGCCCAGGGACGCCCATTTGGTGCGGATCGCACCGCGGATGTTATGGGCGCCTGTTTTGGGTGACCAGTAGATCGAGGCTCCGCCCGAACCGGAGAAGTGGGTGTAGCGGCCCACCCGATCCGGCGTGATGTTCTCGTCGGTGGTTGGGTAGCCGAGCGGGCCTTTTTCCGAGCCCAGGGACGTCCATTTGGTCCGGATCGCACCGCGGATGTCATGGGCGCCTGTCTTGGGTGACCAGTAGATCGAGGCTCCGCCGGAACCGGAGAAGTGGGTGTACTGGCCCACGCCGTCGGACGCGGTCATCACGTCGGTGGTGGGGTAGCCGAGGGGTCCTTTCTCCCAGCCCAGGGACGCCCATTTGGTTCGGACCGAACCGTGGATCTCATGGGCGCCTGTCTTGGGTGACCAGTAGATCGAGGCCCCGCCCGAACCGGAGAAGTGGGTGTAGCGGCCCACCCGATCCGGCGTGATGTTCTCATCGGTGGTTGGGTAGCCGAGCGGGCCCTTTTCCGAGCCCAGGGACGCCCATTTGGTGCGGATCGCACCGCGGATGTCATGGGCGCCTGTCTTGGGTGACCAGTAGATCGAGGCTCCGCCGGAACCGGAGAAGTGGGTGTACTGGCCCATGCCGTCCGACGCGGTCATCACGTCGGTGGTGGGGTAGCCGAGGGGTCCTTTCTCCCAGCCCAGGGACGCCCATTTGGTCCGGACCGCACCGTGGATCTCATGGGCGCCTGTTTTGGGTGACCAGTAGATCGAGGCCCCGGCCGAACCGGAGAAGTGACTGTACCGCCCCACCGCATCCGACGTGACCTTCACGTCGGTGGTCGGGAATCCAAGCATGCCGGCGGCGCCGCCCGCGGCCTTGTAGCTGGTATAGATCGCCGCATGGACCTCGTGTGCTCCTGTGGCTGGCGACCAGCAGATCACCCCCGTGACGAAGTCCTGGCACTTTCCGTCGGCAACGGCGTACTGTCCGGTGAGGGCCCGCCCGAGGGATGACGAGGGGCGGCCGGCGCCGATCTGTTGTGCCTTGACAGCGATTGGGTCGTCGGTGCCGTTGCCGGTGAGCATAACCTTCAGCTCGCCTTGGCCGTCATCCGCGGTGATCAGGTAGAAGGTGTCCTGTGTGCCGGCCTGCCCGAGCGCCGTTGGCGTGAAGGTCACGCTCTGGAAGGCGGACTCACCAGGCGGGATGGAGATGCCCTCGGAGATGGGGGCGGTCGTGGTGAAGGCACCCTGAGGCGCCTTGGCCTTCGTGATCGTCATAGGGATGTTGCCGGTGTTGAGGATGGTGAAGTCAGCCGTGGCGGATGTTCCGACCGGGACGTCCCCGAAGTCCAGCAAGGGCGGCATTTCCAGGTGTGCCGCGCCGGAAACCGCGGTTGCGGTCAGCGGCACGGTCACGGATCCGCGGTCGCTGGCGACAACCAGGGAGTTGGTCACCGGGTCCGCCGTCGTGGGACTGAAAGTCACAGACACGGGGACCGAAGCGAACGGCTGGATCTGCTGGCCCACCACCGGCAGCGTTGTGGCGTCGACGCTGAGTTCCGCATTGGCCGGCAGGGTGACGCCGGTGATCCCGACGACGGTTGCGCCGGTGTTGACGATGTTGACCGTCTGCCGGTTGCTCGACAGGGTCGGCACGTCGGTGAACTGAAGCGCGGCCGGGGTGGCGCCGAGGCCGTCCCTTGTGCCGACGGCGTGGATGCCGAGGAGGACGGTCTCGCCGTCGTCCGTCGTGACGGTCAGCATCCCGTCCGCCTGCCCGGGAGCTGTGGGCGAGAAGGACACGGGGACAGTGAGGCTGCCGCCACTCGGCAGAGCCCCGGGCAGGCTGGTCGGAGTTCCGATCGTGAACGGTGCACCGGTTGTGACGGAGTTGACCGTCACGTCCCTGGTGGCGGTGATCGTGACGCTGCCGGTTTGGGTGGCGCCCACTTCGGCCGTGCCCAGATCGGTGTCCGCGGCGCCCACGGCTGCAGTTGTCGGGGCGCCGAAGCCATGGACGTGGCCGTCGCGGGTGCTGACGTACACCCGGCCGTTGTCAGTGGCCACGGAGGAGAACTTGGCTGCTGTACCTATCGGGGCGCTGAACACCTGTTGGAGGGACCCGGTGCTGTCCGGCAAGGCGCGGTAGGCCCGCAGCTCCGCACTGACCCCGGTTCCTCCGGTGGAGTAAACCGCCCAGACGAGGGCGGAAGACCCGTCGGTGCCGGACGAGGTCACCGTCGGCGCGCCGGATGTGTACCCGAAGGTGCCCGCCGACGTTCCGACGGAGGCGAGCCTGATCCCGCCCGTGCTGCTCGGCACAAGCTTGAATGCGCGCAGATACCCTCTGTTCTCGACGGTGTAGAGATACCCGCCATCACTCGTCCCGAGAAACGCGGGCCGGCCCCACACCCCGTTGTACGGCCCGGCGGTGTCGAGGACTGCATCGGTTCCGCCGGGTCCCTGCCCCATGCCACCCAAATTGTCCCGGTCCAGCAGGTAGACGTTGCCGTCCTTGCCGACCTGGACCAGCAGGTGCGGGTGCTCTGCGGTGCCATATCCGTCAGGAATGGCAACTGGGGCCCCGGAACCCAGGTCGGTGTCGTTCTGGTCCAGCTTGAGGTTGTTGGCGGGGCTGAAGAAGTCGGTGGGGCTCAGGTTGCCGTCACTTCCAACCTGGACCCTGACCACCGATTCGGCCAGGGTGCCGGGAGGGAGATGGCCCGGGCCGGCCTTCGGGGAGATGCCGTTGCCGGTGGCGAACAGGATCTGTCCGGGACCGTCGGAAACCAGTCCTCCGCCGGACTGCCAGATCCCACCCTCCGCGTTGGCGTTGCCCGACTCCGTGGCCCACATCGTCGTCTGCCGTCCGCTGGTGGATACCCCGACGACGTAGCCGACGAAGGGCGTGTAGTCGCAGTGGCTGGCGAAGCCCGCGTACACCACCCCGTCCATGAGCAGCAGCCCGGGCCGCTGCATGGCCGTCATGGCGTTGAAGGGACGGGTCGGATCGTTGGTGGGGGCACCGCTGATGAGGACGGGGAACCCCGGACGCTCCGCCCCCGTCGCCTGTTCGAGGGAGTGCATGTACCAGTGCGGGAGCTGCGGGGTGGCTCCGTCGTTCGTCTTGGCCAGCAGAAAGACGCTGTTTGTTGCGGGGTCGAAGACCGGCGTGGAGGTGATTCCGATGTTGGGCGTGAGGTCACCGCAGCTCACGGTCGACGCCGGCCAGGCCGGCCCGAGGGAACGCTGCCACTTCGTTTCCCCCGTGAGGCTGTCCAGGCCGTAAACCGCGTTGTTTTCCGTCGCGGCAATCACGGTGCCGCCGACCACGAGTGGCTGGGCGTAAACCTGCCCGTCCACCGCCGTCGAAAACAGTTTGCCGAAGTTCGACGACGACACGGACGACGGTGAGAGCGTGTTCTCAGTGCTGTCCCACCCGGTCCGCAGCGTATCGCGGCCAATCGTTCCGACGTCCGCCGCAGCGATTCCGCCCAAGGACAGCCCGGCCGATGCAAGTACTGCCGACAGAATTGCACTCCACGTGCTGCGGCGTCGCAGCCGCATGGAACGCCGGGTGAACAGCCTTGCCGCCGAGGCGCGAGTCAACGCCCCAGTTCCTTGTTGATCGCGCATGTTTGAGACCTGCTTCAGACCGTGGTTGAACTAGGCGCCGTGTCCAGTGCAGCTGGGGACTGCATCGGGCCCGGTTGTCCTGAGCGGGGCCTCCCAAACCCTTCAGCTGCAGGACCATCCCACTGTCGGAGTTGAGCCCTAGGAAAAAGTCGGAGGCGGCCCGCAAGAACCTGATTCCCACCCCCAAATGAGGGGTTGGTCCGCCGCCGTAGGCTACAAAGGCGCGGCGGAGCACGAAGGCGCCGCGTCCTGGTCAAGCTCCGCTGGCTTCAACCGGCCGTTCGAGGGCCATGAGGTCGTTAGCGGGTGATTCGGAATTGGGCTGAGAGCGTCTTTGGGTCGCGGGAGTGCTTGCCGACGAGGAGTTCGAAGGCACCCGGTTCGACGATTCGGTGGCCGTTTTGGTCCACGAGCGAGCATGAGGATGCCGGGAGGGACAGCTCGACGTCGATGGACTGTCCGGGTTCGATGCGGACCTGGGTGAATGATTTCAGCTCGCGTTCTGCCCAGGTCACGCTGGTGACGATGTCCGTGATGTAGACCTGGACGGTTTCCAGGGCAGGCCGGCTTCCGCTGTTGGTGAGTGTGACAAAGGCTTGCACCGTGTCGCCGGCGGCAACGGATTCGTTGGTGATGCGAAGGCCGGAGTATTCGACGGTGGTGTAGCTGAGGCCTTCACCGAACGCGAACAGCGGGTCCTGGGAAAGGTCGGCGTAGCGGTCCCCGTGCTGGCCGCGGATCTGGTTGTAGTAGATCGGAAGTTGCCCGGCGTGGCGTGCGAAGGAGATGGGCAGCCGGCCAGTCGGTTCGATCAGCCCGAGGACCAGTTCCGCTACTGCTTGGCCTCCCTTCATGCCGGGGTTGAAGGCTTCGATAATGGCTGCTGCGTCGAGGACGGACTGGGGCAGGACCGAGGGTTTTGATTGCACCAGAACGACCACGACGGGTACGCCGGTTTTGACGAGGCGGTCCACCATCTCTATTTGGCCGCCTTGGAGTTCCAGGGTCGCCGTCGATTTGGTCTCGCCGGCAAGCGCTACCGTGTCTCCGATGACAGCGACGACGTAGTCGGCGTTCCGGGCCGCCTTGACCGCTTCCGCGAGCATGGCCTCATCGGTCCCTGCCGCCAAAAACATCGGTGGCCGAGGCTGGCCGTCGGCGTACGTGGGACCCGCCGGGTCCGGCACAAGCCGCCCGACGTCGGCCCCTCTTGCGTGGGTGACCGTCCAGTCCTCCGGCACCATGGCGCGGAACCCGTCAAGGACTGTTGAGGTCAAGTGCCGTGGATGCCCTTCGGGCAGCCAGTTGATCTGCCCTGACGCCCCGGCCCAGTCGCCCAGCTGGGCGTGGGGGTCATCGGCGTTGGGGCCGATGACGGCAACTGTCCTGGGCCTGCCGGACGCGGCGGCTCTGTCCGTGCCGGATGGAGCCAAGCCGCCGTCGAGGGGCAGCGTGCCGTCGTTGGTCAGCAGGACGAGCGAGCGTCGGGCCATTTCCAGGTTGACTGCGGCGTGGTCTGCGGAGCCGATGACCTTGGCCTGGTGGGCTGCGTCCGGGATCCGGGGGTTCTCGAACAGGCCAAGTTCGAATTTCAGTGTGAGGAGGCGGCGAACGGCGTCGTCGATCAGTCGCTCGTCGAGATCACCGCGGTTTACGGCCTCCTGCGCTCCTTCGAAGAACTGCGGGGTCGTCATGACGAGGTCGTTGCCGGCCTCCACCGCGACGGTCGCGGCCTGGACGTCGTCCTCGCAGACCTTCTGTTCCCACACCATTCGGCCAACGTTGTCCCAGTCGGTGACCAGGGTGCCGGTGAAGCCCCATTCCCGCTTAAGAACGTCGTTGAGGAGCCACTTGTTGGCCGTCACCGGGATACCGTCGATGGCCTGGTAGCCGAGCATGAAGGTGCGGCATCCCGCTTCCACTGCATCCTGGAACGGCGGCAGGAACCACGACCGCAGTTTCCGGCGGCTGATGTCGGCTTCGCTGGCGTCCCGCCCGCCTTGGGTTTCGGAGTAGCCGGCGAAGTGCTTCGCGGTGGCGAGGATGGCAGTGGTGTCTGTGAGCCCGTTTCCTTGGTAGCCCCGGATCATGGCTTTGCCCAGGGCACCGATCAGGTGAGGGTCTTCACCGAAGGTCTCGTTGACCCGGCCCCAGCGCAGGTCCCGGCTGATGCAGAGTACAGGGGAGAAGGTCCAGTGCAGCCCCGTGGAAGCGACTTCGACGGCGGTGGCGCGGGCTCCCTTTTCCACCAGGGCAGGGTCCCAGGTGCTTGCCATGCCCAGTTGCGTCGGGAAGATGGTGGCGCCGGGCCAGAAGGAGTGCCCGTGAATGCAGTCGTCGGCCATCAGCAGGGGGATCTGCAAACGGGTGGTCAGCACGAGTTTGCGTGCCTCAATGATGCGTTCCGGGGAGGCGTGAAGGAGCGATCCGGCCAGTTTTCCGAGCACCAGGTTTTCAAGGTTGCCGCGGGCGTCGAGCTGCAGCATTTGACCCACCTTTTCCTCCAGGGTCATCCTGCCAAGCAGGTCCTCTACCCGTTCCGGGATCGGGACTGCGGGGTTGGTGTAGGGGGCGGTGTGCAGGCCGCTCTGCGGAGTGTTCACGGGAGTCTCATTTCTTGGTTGCTGCGCTGCGGTGCGTCAGAGGGTGAAAGTCAGGGTGCGTCGGTCGTCGGTGACGTGCTCGGAGATTGCTGAAGCAGCGGCCGGAAGCTTCACGCCGAGCCCAGCCGGCACCCATACCGTGACGTTCTTGCCGGAGGGCGTGCGTTTCCAGGCCACACCGACAGGCCCATGGGGCGTGGGAACACTGCCTTCTGCCCAGTCCAGCTCGCTCGGAGCCGGGTCGATGGCGACGCTGGTGAAGCCGGGCGCTGCCGGTGATACGCCGAGGATGTAGCGGGGGAAATGCTGGAGCGGGACGCTGCCCCAGGCGTGGCAGTCGCTGCGCAGACTGACCGTGTCCTCTGCCCAAGTGGTGAGGTTCTGCGCCAGCATGTCCTCCCAGGGAGTCCAGTCGATGGTTTCGTGGGCGTGGGCGTTCCGGAGGGCATCGAAGAGATCGAGCGCCGTGGCATAGGAACAGGGAGCGAGTTGCCTGTCGGCTACAGCGCGTCGGAGAAGATCGGTGGCCGCGCCGCCTTGGACGACACCGGAAAGTACGGCCCACATCTGGGCGTGGACGCTCTGAGGAGTCCCACGGTCGCTGTCCCTGTAGAAACCGGAGTCTCCGTCCCAGGCCGCGCCTCTCCTTACGGTTTCGGTGAGGGCATCGGCGCGGGAGGTGTATTCCTGGGCCAGTCCGTCGCGGCCGCAGAAATCGGCGATGGAGGCAGCGGCCCGTAAAGCCGACACATACATGAACGTGGCTATGGTGTTGGCCCGGCGGGGTCCCAGCTCGGGGACACCGCGGCTGGCCCGCCAGGCTTCGGTCCAGTCAACGAAGTTCCACAGGATCCCGTCGCCTTCTGCGGAAATAACGAAGCCGTCCGGGGCGAGCCGGTCGGCAAAGTAGCCCAGGACCGCGTCGATTCTGCCGATGAACCGCTCGGCGAACGAGCGGTCGCCGACGTAGTCGACGTGCTCTGCGATCATTCTGATCCAGTAGAGCGAGAAGCCGGGGATGAACTGCGGTTCCACGCTCGGGGACCGGCTCTCGGTCAGCCCTGTCGGGTTACCTGAGGCGGCGAAGTCCTCGATGGCGCGCCTGATGAGGCGGTCATCAGCCGACAGGTGCAGCGAGAACAGGGCCTGTGACCGGGTGTCCATGGCGTACTGCAGCTGTTCATAGAAAGGGCAGTCCTCGAACGTTTCATGCATGCAGTTCAGCAGGGTTCGCACGCTGACGTCCCATAGCTGGCGGTGCACGTCTGAGGACGATGAGAACGTGCCGGTGATGTCCAGAGGGTAATGCGTGAGGGTGAGTTCCACGGACTGCAGCCGGAGCGGGGAGTCCGCCGTAGTGATGCGGAGCCGCACGTACCGGAAGGTCCTGAACCAGAAGGGCGAGAAGACTTCGGCGACCTCCGGGGTGCCGGTCCCCGAGGCGTGGTACTGATCCGGGTCCCCGTAGAGGTCGCCGGTGACGTGGTCGGTGCGGTCCGCTTTGCGCCGGAGCCAGGGTAGGTCGGTTGGGGGTTGTTCGTAGCATTCGGCGGCCGTTAATTGCAGACGGGCTCCTTTTCCAGCTTCGATGGCGACGGCCAGGAACGCGGTCATCAGGAAGCCTGCATCGAGATCAACGCTGATGTCTGAGCGGGGCGGGATGTCGATGGTCCCGCCGCCGAGGAGCCGGGACCAGTCAATTCCCGGGTCCGTTGTCTTGGGGACGCCGATGAGTGGCATGGGGGCAAGGGTCAGTTGGGGGATGGGCCTGGGTGCGAGGGGTGGCCTGGGGGTTGCCCTGAAGGGCTCTTGGTTATCCAGCGAGGGGACCTGCCAGGCAGCGTCATCGAAGCTGCTGGTGAGCCAGTCGTGCTCGCTGGCTGCCCCGTCCATGGTTTCCTGGATGCCGAGGAAAAGGGTATTGCGGCCCTGATGGAACTGGCGGCCCTTGACCACACAGCATCTCCAGGCCGCCGGCGCGGAGAGGTCGGTTTCGCCGACGGTTCCCCTGACCAGCAGGCCGGGCCTGCCGGTGCGTTGGACGGATGCGTTTCCGAGGGACGTTGTTGTGTAGGTCAGCACGTCGATCCCGATGATGTTCTCGCCAGGGACCAGGAGAGCTGCGACGTCGACGGTGTCGGCGAACCAGGTTCGGCCGGAGGGTTTGGCGGGACCGGCGGCAACAAACGCGCCATTGACGTGAAGCTTGTAGCGTGAATCCGCGCTGATGTGAACCCAGACCGGGGCGGGGGCGGGGAATTCGATGGTGACCCGTGCACGGAACCGCATGGTTGAGGCGACGCTGTCGGGGGAAGCCGCGTGGGTGTCTGCTGGCAGTTCGAACCATGGACCGCCAAGATCCTGCTTCGTGACGACTTTCTCTGTTTGAACCACTGGGAAGCTTTTCATTTCTTATCGACGTGTCGTGGGGGGTGGCGTTTAGCCTGCACCAGGGCGTGGAGAGGGGCGGCCATGGATGATGACCGCCCCTGACCTGGTCCTACTTCAGTGCGCCGGTAAAGGCTTCCTGCATCGCGGTCAGGACATCTGCCGGGGACTTGGTGCCGCCGAGCATTTCCTGGATACCGGTCAGGTGCAGGTTCTGCACCTGCGGTGAGGGCCAGTCAACGTCCGGGAACGGAACCGTCTTGTTGTCCTTGACGAACGGCACTTCGAGCTTGTTGATGTCGTTGGCTTCAACCACGCCGGTGGGTGCGACACCGAACTTGTCGGCGTTCATGGCGCTGCCGTCCTTGCTGGCCAGGAAGGCAACGAACTTCTTGGCACCGTCTGCGTTCTTGGCCTTGGCGTTGACGCCCCAGCCCACGCCGAGTCCGAAGCCAAGCCGGGTGTCGGAGGCGTTGTCCGTCGCCGGCAGCGGGGCCAGCGTGACTTTCAGCGCAGGGTTGGCCTTGGTCATGGAGTTGGCCATGGTGGAGAGCTGGATGGCGCCGAGGGCGCGGCCGTCTGCGACCATGGCTGTCTGGTTGTCCACGGAGGTCCCCAGGGCGTCCTTGTTGAAGCAGCCCTTGTCGAACATCTCCTTGTACTTGGTCATCGCGTCCTTCCAGCCGCTGTCCTGGAAGGTGACTTCCTTGTTCAGCTGCTTCTGGTTGAAGTCCGGGGTTTTGGAGTACATGTCGGTGGGGACCAGGGCGTAGGTGACCAGCTGGGTAACCCACTGGGTCTGGGCGCCCAGGGCGTAGGCGACCTTGCCAGCCTTTTGCGCGTCGGCGCAGAAAGTGAGGACTTCCGGGTAGGTGGTGGGGATCTTCAGGCCTGCGTCCTGAAGTGCTTTGGAGTTGTAGACACCGCCCAGGGTGTTGGCGGTGGCCACGTCCGTGAACATGTACCGCTTGCCCTCGTAGCTGGTCGGGGATGTGGTGGACTCGGGCTGGGAGGAGGCCCAGCTTTCACCGGAGAGGTCGGCGAGGTAGCCGTTCTTGGCCAGGGTACGCACGGCGGTGGCGTTTCCGCTGCCGGGGAAGACGTTCAGGACGTCCGTGGCGGTTCCCGCCGAGAGGCGGGTGCCCATCTGCTGGTTGTAGCTGTCCGTGGGGATGATCGTGTATTCGACCGTCTGGCCCGGGTTGAGCTCGTGGAACTTGTCGGCGATGGCCTTCCACTTCTCATCGGAGCCGGAGAGCCGGGCCACCGTGACGGTGCCGTTCGAGCTGGCTGCCGGGGCGTTCGAGGAACACCCTGTGAGGGCGATGCCGACGGCGGCTATCGCGCCGATGGCGGTGAGGACTTTCTTGTGACGCATGGTTCTCCCTTGAAGTGCATGGGTTTGGGGATTTGAGGGGTCGGTGGTGCTGGTTGGGCGGTGACGTTGCGTTCGTAGTGCGCTCAACCCTTCAGGCCTCCGGCGAAGCCCTTGATGATGCTTCGCTGCAGGAGGAAGTAGAAGATCAGGAGGGGGATGATGCCGATGATGAGGGCCGCGAAAATCGTGCCCCACTGGTTCACGTACTGCCCGGTGAAGGAGTAGATCGCGATCGGGATCGTGTTGGTTCCGCTGCCCGAGAGGTAGAGCAGCGGGGTGAAGAAGTCGTTCCAGACGTGGATGGTGTTCAGGATGACGACGGTGCCGGTGATGGGCCGCATCAGCGGGAAGACGACCTGCCAGAAGATCCGGAGCGGGCTTCCGCCATCGAGCGTGGCGGCCTCTTCATAGTCCAGGGGCAGGGACCGCAGGAACTGTACGTAGAGGAAGATCGAGAAAGGCATCTGGGCACCGACGTAGATGATGACCAGGCCCCAGATCGATCCGATCAGGTGGAGGTCGCGGAAGGTGGTGTAGAGCGGGATCAGCGCCAGCAGGCTGGGGATCAGCAGCCCGCCGAGGAAGAACGCGAAGGTCAGCTTGGACCAGGACCGGGTGATGCGGGCCAGCGGGTAGGCCGCGGAGGCGCTGATCACGACGATCAGGAACACGGACACCACGGTGATGATGATGTTGTTGACCATCGCCGGGCCCAGGCCACCACTCACCCACGCGGTGACGAAGTTGTCGAAGGACGGGGTCTCCACGGGCGCCAGGGACGTCGTGACGCCCCCTGCTTTGAGGGCGGTGTTCAGCAGTACATAGACGGGGGCTGCGAACAGCAGCCCGACGAGGACCATGACGGCCTCGAGGACGCCCGTCTTCAGGGTGTAGCGCTTCATTTGTTTTCTCCTCGGCGGAGCAGGGTGAACTGGATGATGGAGGCGATCGCGACGAACGCGGTCAGCACGAGGGTCAGGGCGGTGCTGTAGCCGAACAGCTGGAACTGGAAGGCGTCCTTGTAAGCGATGGTGCTCAGGCTTTCCGTGGCGCTTCCCGGCCCGCCCTGGGTCATGATCAGCACCTGGTCGAAGAGCTTCAGGCCGCCGATGAGCGAGAGCATCAGGTTGATGGTCATGGACGGTGCCAACAGCGGCCGGGTGATGTTCCAGAAGGTCTTGAACGAGCCGGCCCCGTCGAGGCCGGCTGCCTCATAGATGTCCTCCGGAATGCTCTGCAGGCCCGCCAGGAAGATCACCATGGAGTAACCGGCGAACTGCCACACCACCACGGAGATAATCGCGGGCAAAGCCAAGTGGGCGTTTCCGAGCCAGTCCTGGGCCAGGAAATCCAGGCCGATGGCACGAAGGGCGATGTTGAGCGCCCCCTGAGGTGCAAGGATGTACTGCCACAGGTTCGCGACGACCAGAGGCGTCACCACGGCCGGGGCGAAGAACAGGACGCGGAGCCAGTTGCGGGAACGGATAGCTGAGTTCACGCCCAAGGCCAGAAGCAGTCCGATGAAGTTCTGAACCACCGTGACTCCGACGGCATAGAGAGCGGTATTCAGGATGGACGCGCCAGCGGCAGAGTCCCTGAACACGCGGAAGAAGTTGTCCAACCCGACGAAGTCGAAGCGCGGCGACAGCCCGTCCCAGTCCGTGAGGGAGTAAAACGCTCCGCGCCAGCTTGGGATCACAACAATCAGCGTGAAGAGTGCCAGTGCAGGCACAAGGAACCACCACGGTGCTCTGGTGCCGGCGCCCACCTTGCGTCTGCGGGTCCGGGCCGGCCCGGGCCTTGGTGTCGTGGAACGTCCAGACACCCCTGCGCGGGGTTCTGCGAGTTCACGTTGCGTCATCGCATTTCCATTCTCTTCGTCGAGGACGTCTCCGCGTCTGCGGAGGTGAAACCCCATGGGTCTGAATCGTTTCAGAGCAATTGCTCGAGCCAGCCTTCGACTCGACGCGCTTGTGGGGTGTCCAGTTCTATAATTCTTAGTAATACGTTCTACGGAAAACTCGGCAGAAAGGCCCTGAATCCGTGTAGTACGTTATACACTTTCTATAGCGTAGATCACAACATGCTGATCTGCCAAGAGGCCTCGGCCGCAGATGCGGTATGAAGGAGTAGTCCAGATGAAGGCAGCCAAAGGGGGCGCTATGAGTAAGGGCTCCGTCAGCAAACGGCCCACAATTGTGGATGTTGCTGCCCATGCAGGCGTATCCACGGCGGCGGCATCAAAGGTACTTCGAAACGCGTATGGCGTCAGTCCCGAGATGAAGGCCAAGGTTCAAGCCTCCATGAAAGCCCTCGGCTATCGGCCGTTGGCTTCCGCGCGGGGGATGCGTGGACGAACCCACACGGTGGCTGTGGTGGTCGCAGACCTGCACAACGAATTCTCATCGCTGCTGGTTGAAGGCATCCGCAGAGAGTGTGAACGGCAGAAATACCGGCTCCTGGTGGCACCCGCCGGATCCGGCAAAGCTGCCCAGGACAGGATGGTCGAAGACCTGATCGACCGCGGAATGGACGGAATCGTACTGATCTCCCCGCTCGGGACAGATGCAGAACTTGAGATGATGGCGAAAAGCATCCCGAGCGTGGTGCTGGGCCGGCACGGAGCGAGCCCGGAATTTGATTCCGTCGCCGCCGACGATTTTGGCGGCGCCAACCTGGTTGTGGACTATCTCGTGTCGCTTGGACATCGGCAGATTACGTATATCAACCACACAACTGAGGGAACCAACGACGCCCGGCTCCCCGAGGAAGTTCGCGTTCGCGGATATGTCGACGCCATGATCCGCCACGGGCTCGGCGACGCGATTGACATCATTCAATCGCAGTGGAGCCAAGAAGGCGGCGAAGAGTCCGGACGGGCCATCCTGTCCCGGACCACAAAGCCCACGGCCGTGTTCGCCGGCTGCGACGTCGCAGCTTTTGGCGTCCTGACAGCACTATGGGAAGCGGGCATCCGTGTTCCGGATGAAGTGTCCGTGGCTGGATTCGACAACATCTTCACGACATCTCTCGCGCCCATTTCAATCACTACCGTGGATCAATCAGGCCTCGACATGGGCGCCACAGCAGGACGCCTCCTTCTGGAGCGCATAAGTGGCCGAACCGAGGCCGTGAACAGTGTGGTGCGACCAAGTCTGGTGACTAGAAAGACAACGGCAGCACCCGCGCCATACCCGGTCGACGTCGCACCAAGGCAATAGACCGCTTGGCCCAATTGGAGGGGTGGGCCCGAACCGCCACGTCAATGCATTCCGGGCACGTTGGAGGTCAGGAAGGCTTTGATCTTGCTGGCCATGGCGGGCGCCTGGGTCCAGTGCAGGTAATGTCCGCCGGGAAGCATCACTGTTTCGTGGTGGCGGACGTTTTGCAGCCGGTTCTCGTGCAGCCCCGGGGCCGGAGGGGTCTCCTTCGCGGAGGCGAGGAAAGTCAGCACTGGAAGGTCGTCCGGGTAACGCATTGTCTGGACCTTGCGGGCGTTGTCGGCGATCCTGTTGGTCTCGTCGAGGACGGAGGGGTTGCCGAAATTCCAGTTGGCCATCTTCAGCATTTGATCCCGTTCACCGGCGGTGTAGGCGGTGCCGTCCGGCTCCACGAGGCCGGGTGCTAGTGTTATGGCCCAGCGGAGCAGTCCGCTTGCAGCGATCAGTCCTTCCCAGTTGATGCCGCCGGCGGGGACTCCTGTCTGGTCTGCGTGGATAGTCGTGGCGGCGGGCACTGTGGGGTCGATGCCGATAACGGCCGAAACGTCGCCGCGGTACCGGTTGGCGTAGGCGAGCGTGTAGAAACCGGCGATGGAATGGCCGCCGAGGACGTAGGGTCCGGGCACGTGCGCTTTTGCCAGCGCCTCATGCAGTTCGGAGGTGATGTTCTCGACAGTGCGCTCCGCCGGGGTTTGGTCGCTGTATCCGTAGCCGAATCCTTCCACGACGACGACGTCGTAGTCCCCGAGTTCCCGGATGAGCGGTGCGAAGTCCAGCGCTGGCGCCGGCGTTCCGAGGCCGCTGAGCAGCACAATGGACTTTCCTGTCCTGCGTTTCGCTGGTGTGTGGACCACGTTGAGGGCGCCGTGGCTTGTCTGCACCCTTTGCCCGTACGGAGCGGTTGCGGCCCGCTCCGCCTGATTCATGGCGAGGTTGGCGACCGTGGAGGTGAGGAGGAGGCCCGCCACGATGCCAGCGGTGATGCACACGGTGCGAAGCCGGCGATGCCTGCCCTTGGCGGGCCGGGAAGAAGCCTGTAGGGGAGTCGGCTGAAAGTTGATCATGGGTTAAGACTGGCAACCCGCGGCAGCGAGGGGGAGTGGTAAAAATTGCCAGGATGAAAAGGATCCTGCAGACAGGGGATCCGGACACTGGCTGCGTGGGTACAGTGGCATCATGCACCGTGTCGTTGCCTTGGCGTTGCCGGACGTGGTCGCCTTTGACCTTGCGATTCCAGCGCAGGTCTTCGGCCATGAGGACGAGCGGAAGCTGTACTCGTTCGGGGTCTGCGCCGCCGAACGCGGCCTGGTCCCCACCACAACCGGGTTTGCCATCCACGCCGTGGAGGGGCTTGACGCCCTTCTGTCGGCTGACACCATCGTTGTGCCCGGGTTCAGCCCGCTGAAGGACCCTCCGGCCAACGTCTGCGAAGCCCTCCGTGCGGCGGCGGGGAACGGAGCCCGGATGGTGTCCGTCTGCACAGGGGCTTTCGCGTTGGCGGCCGCCGGCCTCCTGGACGGCAAACGCGCCACGACCCATTGGCGAAACGCCCAGCACCTGCAAACCCTGCACCCGGCAGTCGCCGTCGACGCCGGGGTGCTGTACATCGACGAAGGCGGCGTCAGCACCAGCGCCGGTGTCGCGGCAGGAATCGACCTGTGCCTGCATCTGGTCCGCAAAGACCACGGCACCGAGGCAGCAAACCGCATCGCCCGCCGAATGGTCGTAGCCCCCCACCGCGAAGGCGGGCAGGCGCAGTTCATTGAACGGCCCGTTGCTGCGCCGCTGACCCACTTTGCCGACACCTGCGCCTGGGCCAGACAGCATCTGACTGAGCCGCTGACGGTGGTCGACTTGGCCGGGCACGCAGGCTGGGCGCCCAGCAGCTTCGCACGGAAATTCCTCGCGGAGGCCGGAACAACACCGTTGCGCTGGCTGACCAGCCAGCGAATGGCCGAGGCGTGCCGTCTGCTCGAAACGACCGACCTGACCGTGCAGGCAGTCGCTGCCAGGACCGGCCTTGGAACGGCAGCCAACTTCCGGCTCCACTTCATGCGCGAACTCAACACCACACCCTCCAGCTACCGCCGCCTCTACCAGGGGCGCAACCGCAGCCTGACGCGGGAAGGCGAGTGGCCAGGAGCACGCCTCTGAATGCAGCGCGCCTGGTGGCACGCCGCGCAAATGGTAAGTACCGTCGTCGTAAGTACCAACGCGCAATCAGTCAGGGGCAGCATGAGCAAGAACGGCAGGAACCGGAATAAGCGCAAGGGTCCCGCCCATGCGGGAAGTTCAGCCGCACGCGGTTCTTCGCCCGCTTCGCTGAGCTCATTCCGCGCCGGGCGGGCCGTCGACTCGCTCGCGCCGGCATTTGTCCGGTGGTTCGACGACGGTGCTCCCGGCGCTGCTGCCACCGCCCTCGATTGCCTGGCAGCCATAGAAAGCGTCATGGGCCGGTACATGGACCGCGTGGCCGCTGCTGACCTGACAAGCCTTGATCCCGTGGTCCTGGCCGAAGCTCTTGCTGACGATCTCGCCTCCACGGCCGGAGACGAAGACGACGACCGTGGTGAGTTTGTTGTCGCTGCTGTGCACGGGTTCGTAGACTTTCTTGCGGACACTGACCGGTGGTCAGGTTCAGCCGAACGGCTCGCCGACGTCGTTGAGCTTCTCAACTCACTTCTGGGGGAGACGGATAGCTGGGCCCTGGTCGAGGTGCCCGTCATTTCCGACGACGACGCCCTGGAGGCCTTCTCGGAGCTCCCGCTCATCCGGCGGACCACGGAACTGCTTCAGTGGATCGGCGACGCAAAGCCGGTGACCGGAACCGGGGCACTCAGGACGAAGGACATCGAAGCGGCGGCGGCTTACTTCGGGCTGACAGTCAGGGGCGGCGCCAAGCAGGCCGGAGCCCTGCAGGACGGGAACGGCGGTTCGGAAAAGGCCGTGCCGACAGTCCGCAGCATGTATGACGTGCCGCTCCTGTCGCAGGTGTGGGAGGCGCTGGCCCGCACTGAACTGATCGAGATCGGGCCAACGAAGGCGGAGCCGTCGCCTGCTTCCGCCGTCTTCCAGGCCGGCAGCACGCAGGACAGGCTGGAAGAACTGGTGTTCTTCGTCGAACAGTTCCTCTCGGCCTCCGTGCTTGGCTACGACCCTGAACAGCCCTGGGAAGTCCTCGTTGCCGCAACGGTGGCCTCGATCCTTCTGGCGGCGGCCTCGGAAGAACCTCCGCGGACGGACACCATCCTAATATGTGACGGATTCTGTCAAGTGGGCAGACGGCTGCGGGCCCGGGGGGTGTGCTGTCCGGCGGGCTGGTTGTTTGTTGTGGGGCCG
>NZ_JBHTXX010000029.1:0-82733 GCF_042791415.1 Arthrobacter sp. NPDC056691 | reverse complement strand
CCAGCCGAAAAAACAAAACACCCCCGGTCCGTAGACCGGGGGTGTAGCCGATGTCTCGGGACATCTGTAGTCGATGTCCCGAGACATCACAAATGTGGCAGATGAGGGATTCGAACCCCCGTAGGCGTTGCCAGCTGATTTACAGTCAGCCCCCTTTGGCCGCTCGGGTAATCTGCCGAACTTCAAAAGAAGATCACCACGGTTTTGTTTCCATCACCGCGGCAAGACAACCTTACAGAACTTCTGCCGAAGAGTGAAATCGGGAATACGCGGGCCGAAAATCGTCGAAAATCAGGCTTCGCTGAGGATCCGGCCGGCGAGCTTGGCCTCGAACCGCAGCGCCTGTTCCTCGGTGATCTGGTTGAGCTGCACGGCCCGCTGAAGGTCCGAATGCACTCCCTCCATCCGGGTGGAGGCGTCGGCTACTGGGCTGAGGATGATGGATGCGGCCACGGCAGCGGCGGCCACGGATGAGGCGGCGGTGGCGATGGTTCCTGCGGCTGCGGCGGTGGACTTGGTGACGTAGCGGACGGCCTTGTGGGTCATTGCTTTCCTTCCGAGCGGCTTCCAACTGCTACAACTCTGGGCGCCGAAACTTCGTTCCCGCCATGACTCGGCTATGAGTGAACTGTGAATGGCGCCCACCTTCACTTCCCCGCCATCCGTACTACGCTGGAATCCAGATATCCCCACCCTGCCCGGAGCCTTACCGCCCGGGCGACGCATGCACCAGCAAAGGAGAGTCATGGCAGGCGAGTCCACATTCGACGTCGTAAGCAAGGTAGACAAGCAGGAGGTGGCCAACGCGCTGAACCAGGCGCAGAAGGAAATCGCCCAGCGCTATGACTTCAAGGGCGTCGGCGCCGAGGTCGATTTCAGCGGCGAGAAGATCCTGATGAAGGCGAACTCCGAGGAGCGCGTCCTGGCGGTCCTGGATGTGCTGCAGTCCAAGCTGATCCGCCGCGGCATCTCGCTCAAGTCCCTGGACACCGGCGAACCGTACCCCTCCGGCAAGGAATTCCGGCTGGAGGCCTCCATCAAGGAAGGCATCGCGCAGGACCTCGCCAAGAAGATCAACAAGCTCATCCGCGACGAGGCCCCGAAGTCCGTCAAGTCCCAGATCCAGGGCGATGAACTCCGCGTCACGTCCAAGTCCCGCGACGACCTGCAGGCCACCATGGCCCTCCTGAAGGACTTTGACGAAGCCGATCTTCAGTTCGTGAACTTCCGCAGCTAAGGCCCGCTAACGCCGGGGTGCACAAATGGGCTGGCGACAGTGCCCGCCAGCCCGTTTGTGCGCCACCAGGGAAAAGGAACCCAATGAACTTCGCAGTCAGGCCCGAGCCGTGGGACGCCGAGGACGGGGCGAGGCTGCGCAGCATGCAGCGGGCCGAACTGGATGCCCGCTACGGCTGCGACGACCATGAGCCCGGTTCCGCGCCCAGCGCCGAAGACATCACCGTGTTCATGGTGGCCCGGAACCACGAGGGGACAGCGGTTGCCTGCGGCGCCCTGCGCCGGCTCGACGCCGGGTCCGCGGAGATCAAGAGGATGTTCGTGCTGCCCGACCACCGCTGAAGCGGCGCCGCCCTGGCAGTTTTGCGTAGCCTGGAGGCCGAGGCCGCCCGCCTGGGCCTGAGCGAGCTCAAGCTCGAGACCGGCACGGCCCAGCCCGACGCCATCCGCTTCTACGAGCGCGAGGGCTACCGGCTGATCGACAACTTCGGGCCGTACGCCGGCGAGCCGCTGTCCGTCTGCTACGCCCGCTCGCTCTGACGACGCGCCAGTTGGCAGGCGACGCGCAAATTTCCGCTCGCTGCTGGTATTCCGGCCGCGCCAGGCATTGTGCGCGTCTCAGGGTATGGTGCGCGTCGCAGGGTTATGGGCGCGTCGCAGGGCTCCCCAGGAAGAAGTACGACGGCGGCCGTCAGCTAAGCGGCCTGCCTGCCATCCGCTCCAGGCGGCTGATGCGGTCCTGCATCGGCGGGTGCGTCGCGAAAAGCCTGGTGAGCCCGCCGCCGCGGAACGGGTTGGCGATCATCAGGTGCGAGGCGTTGACCAGCCGCTGGTCCTGCGGCAGCGGTGCGGCCTGGACGCCCTGGTGGATCTTGCGCAGGGCGGAGGCGAGTGCCAGCGGATCGCCGGTGAGCTGCGAACCGTCCTCGTCGGCGTCGTACTCCCGTGTCCGGGAGATGGCCACCTGGATCAGGGAGGCTGCCAGCGGCGCCAGCAGCGCCATGGCGATGAGTGCCAGCGGGTTCGAATTGCGCCTGTCCCCGCCGCCGAAGAACAGCAGCATCTGCCCCACCGAGGTGATGACGCCCGCCACCGCAGCTGCCACGGACGAGGTCAGGATGTCGCGGTTGTAGACGTGCATGAGCTCGTGGCCGAGGACTCCCCGCAGTTCCCGCGGGGTGAGGAGCTGCAGGATCCCCTCCGTGCAGCAGACGGCGGCGTTCTGCGGGTTCCGCCCGGTGGCGAACGCGTTGGGCGCCATGGTGGGCGAGACGTAGATCCGGGGCATGGGCTGGTTGGCGCGGGCGGAGAGCTCCCGGACCATCTGGTAGAGCTGCGGCGCCTGGGCTTCGGAGACGGGGTAGGCCTGCATGGAGCGGAGCGCGATCTTGTCGCTGTTCCAGTAACCGTAGGCCGTGGTCCCCAGGCCGATCAGCGCCATGATCAAGATCGGGGCCGAGCTGCGGGTGTTGGCGGCAATGAGGGCGCCCAGGCCCAGCAGGATGGCCCACAGCACGCCGAACAGCGCCGCCGTTTTCAGTCCGTTGTGGTGATTGTGCACTTTTGCCTCCACAGCTCAGAAGTCGGAACCGGTACCGCCGCTACGGAACAGGATTCCGCGCGTCGTACTTCAGGAAGCCGGATTGCCACCGCGCCACCATCCAGGCCACCACGATGCACAGGATGCCGCCCAGCAGCAGGACCCAGCCCTCACTAAGAATTTTAGTGCCGCCGCCTGCCAGCATGTCGCCCAGCCGCGGGCCACCGGCGACCACCACAATGAAGACCCCCTGAAGCCGGCCGCGCAGGTGGTCCGGGGTCGCGGCCTGCAGGATGGTGGTGCGGAAGACGGCACTCACGGAGTCGGCAATTCCCGCCAGGGCGCAGCAGAGGGCTGCCGGGATCAGCCAGAAGGTGACGCCGCCGGAGCCGGACCGCCCGGCCAGCACCACCACGAGGCCGAACGCCGAAAACGAGGCGCCCCAGCCCATGACCGACCACACCACCGCAGTCCCCTGCCGCCGCACCGCGCCGAGCGGCCCGGAAAAGAGGCCGGCGAGGAAGGCACCCACAGCCACGGCCGCCAGCAGGATGCCCACTGTGGTTTCCCCGCCGCCGATCATGAGGGCACCGATGGCCGGCAGCAGCGCACGCGGCTGGGCAAGGATCATCGCGATGAGGTCGAGGATGAACGTCATCCGCAGGTTGGGCCGCGTGCCCAGGAAGCGGAAACCCTCCGCCACGGACCGCATCCCGGCCCGGCCCGCCGCCTCTCCGGGCGGCATGGGGGGAAGCTTCAGCAGGGCCCAGAAGGCAAAGACGAAGCTGACAACGTCCAGCGTGTACGTCCACCCGAACCCGACACTGGCCACCAGGACACCCGCGAACAGCGGCCCCGCCGTCATGCCCAGCCCGAAAGTCACCATGTTCAGTGCGTTGGCGGCCGGCAGGAGCTCTTTCCGCAACAGCGCGGGAATGATGGCGCTGCGGGCAGGCTGGTTGATCGCCTGGGCACCGCTTTGCACGGCCACGAGGGCATACAGCAGCCACACGTTGCCCACCTCCAGCCAGGCCTGGAGGGCGAGCCCGCCGGTGGTCACCCACAGCACCGCGGACGACAGAAGCGCCACCGTGCGGCGGTCATGGGAGTCGGCGATGGATCCGCCCAGCAAGCCGCCCAGCACCAGCGGGACCAGGGCAAAGATGCTGAGCAGCCCGACGTACAGGCTGTCCTGGGTCAGCCGGTATACCTCCAGGCCGACAGCGACGAGGGTGAGCTGGCTGCCCACGTTGGAGAGCGCCGACCCCAGCCATAGCCGCCGGAAATCAGGGCTCTCGCGCAGCGGAGTGATGTCGGCCAGAAGTTTTCCCACCCGGCAACTCTAGCCTCAGCAGGAACTTAGCCCCGCCTTATTGTGATCTAGTCAAAATAAGTGATTCAATGGATGCATGACGGATCACCCGGAAAGCCACGAAGCATGGGCCGCGGCCCTGCGTGCCCACGGCCGCCGGGTGACCAAGCAGCGGCTGGCGGTCCTGGCCGCCGTCGAGCATCACCCGCACTCCCCGGCGGAAAACATCCTGGCGGCTGCCCGCGAGGAACTGCCGGAACTGACGGCGCAGTCCGTGTACGTGGTGCTGGGTGATCTGACGGACCTGCAGATGCTGCGCCGCTTCGAACCCCCACATTCCCCGGCGCTGTATGAGACGCGGGTGGGCGACAACCATCACCACGCGATCTGCATCAGCTGCGGCCGTGTGGAGGATGTCGACTGCGCTGTCGGCCATGCTCCGTGCCTAACCCCGCATTGGAGCGAGGATTCCCACCCCATGACCATCCAGATCGCGGATGTCATGTACCAGGGGATCTGCGGAGAATGCCAGCGGGCCCAAAAACTTCCTGCAAACGTAAATGACAAGTAATTAAGAAATAGGAGAATAATGACTGCCATTTCAACGACCCAGTCAGGTGCGCCGGTTACGTCCGATGCACATTCGAAGGCTGTCGGTGCTGACGGCGCGATCATCCTCACGGATCACTACCTGGTGGAGAAGCTCGCCCAGTTCAACCGCGAGCGGGTTCCGGAGCGTGTGGTGCACGCCAAGGGCGGCGGCGCGTTCGGCACGTTCAAGGCCACCGAGGACGTCTCCAAGTACACCAAGGCGGCGTTCCTGCAGCCCGGTGTGGAGACCGAGATGCTGATCCGTTTCTCCTCGGTCGCGGGCGAGAACGGTTCCCCGGACACGTGGCGTGACCCGCGCGGTTTCGCGGTGAAGTTCTACACCTCCGAGGGCAACTACGACCTCGTGGGCAACAACACCCCGGTGTTCTTCATCCGCGACGGCATCAAGTTCCCGGACTTCATCCACTCCCAGAAGCGCCTGCCCGGCACGCACCTGCGTGACGCGGACATGCAGTGGGACTTCTGGACCCTGTCCCCGGAGTCGGCACACCAGGTCACCTGGCTGATGGGTGACCGCGGCCTGCCGGCGTCCTGGCGTGAGATGCAGGGCTACGGCTCGCACACCTACCAGTGGATCAACGCCGAGGGCGAGCGGTTCTGGGTCAAGTACCACTTCCGCTCCAACCAGGGCGTGAACTCGATCACCGGCGAAGAGGCCGAGGCGCTGGCCGGCTCGGACGCGGACTTCTACATCCGCGACCTGCACGAGAACATCGAAGCCGGCAACCTGCCCTCCTGGGACCTGCACGTTCAGGTCATGCCCTACGAGGACGCCAAGACCTACCGGTTCAACCCGTTCGACCTGACCAAGGTCTGGCCGCACGCGGACTACCCGCTGATCAAGGTCGGCACCATGGAGCTGAACCGGAACCCGGAGAACTACTTCGCGCAGATCGAACAGGCCACCTTCGCGCCGTCGAACTTCGTGCCCGGCATCGCCGCGTCCCCGGACAAGATGCTCCAGGCCCGGATCTTCTCCTACGCTGACGCGCACCGCTACCGGGTGGGTACCAACCACGCCCAGATCCCGGTGAACCAGCCCAAGAACCAGGTCAACAACTACAGCCAGGACGGCGCCGGACGCTTCCTGTTCAACGCCCCGTCGGTTCCGGTCTACGCACCGAACACGTTCGGCGGCCCGGCCGCCGTTGAGCAGTCCCCGGCAGGCGGCTGGGAGAACGACGGCGAGCTCACGCACGCCGCGCACTCCCTGCACGCCGAGGACGGCGACTTCGTCCAGGCCGGTGCGCTGTACCGCGAGGTCTACAACGACGCCGAGAAGGCCCGTTTCCTGGACACCATCACCGGTGCCGTGGGCGGCGTGAAGCGCGAAGACATCAAGGAACGCGCCATCGCGTACTGGACCAGCGTTGACGCCGAACTCGGCGCCAAGCTCCGCGCCAACCTCGGCGCAGCACCCCTCTCCGACGCCGAAGCCGCCAACAAAATCGGCTAACAGCACCGGATAGCACCAGGAACCCCGCCACGGCACAGTGACCCGTTCACAGCCGCGGCGGGGTTCCCTGCGTTCTGGGCAGTTGCTGCCGGCTCAGCCGGGCCCGTCTGAGCCTGCCGAACCGGCTGAGCCCGCCGAAACCTCGACCGCGGACGCGGGCTTCACGCCGGCGGGAAGATATAGTCAACAGCATGCAGTCGGGTCCCCTTTATCTGATCGGCCCTTCGGGCAACCCCAATTTCGGCGACGAGTTCATCGCCGCCGCGTGGCTGAAATATCTCGCCGAAGTTCGGCCCGATGCCGACGTTTGGCTGGACTGCCCCCAGCCCGGCCTGGCGCAGGTCCTCTTCGAAGGAATGCATCCGCGCCTGCGCGTCACCAACACCCTGTGGCGGCTGGTGCACGAGACGACTGAAATGCCGCTGGACGAGGCAGCGGAGATCATCAGGGCCCGCGTCACCGGCCTGGGCTCCCCCTCCTACGATCTGGGCCTCCTCAAGCTGCGGGAAGCCCAATCGCTGCACCTCATCGGCGGCGGCTTCATCAATGAGAACTGGTCCCACCACGCCGGACTTGTGCTGGCCATGCGTGCCGTCCACGCAATCACGGGCGTCCGACTGATTGCCACCGGCCAGGGACTCATGCCCGAGCTGACGTCGGCGCCCGCCGAAATGCCCCTGTTCCAGGATTTTGTGCACGCGGCGGCCCGCGATGAAGCCGGCGCCCGGGCCTACGGCATCAGCCAGGACCTGGACGATGCCTTCCTCGGCGTCACCGCTGAAATCGCACGCACCACCGCCGAGCCCGGACTCTACGTCTGCATCCAGAGCGACACCGCCGATCCGGAGCGGTTCGAAACAGCCGTAGAACTGGCGAGGGCCGCCGTCGAAAAGGCCGTCAGCAAGGGAACCAACGCCTATTACGTCGAGGCCATCCCAGGCGCCGACCGCGTCGCCTACGAACGGCTGGCGGACCTCATTCCGGAAGAACGGTTCCTTCCGTTCCTGCACATCTGGGCCCATGGCCTGCCCCTGGCCGCGCACCAGACGTGGGTGACCAGCCGCTTCCACTTCCACCTTCTGGCGGCGTCGGCAGGTGCGAGGGGCATCGCCGTCGGCGTGAAGAAGGGGTACTACGACGTCAAGCACGAGTCGCTGACGGCCCTGGGCAGCGGCTGGTCACTGGCGCTGGACGGCGACGACCCCGGAATCCCGGCGGACCGCGGGTCGCTGCGAGACGGGCTGCCGGCGCTCGTGGCCCGCAAGCGCGCCGAGGCGGACAAGATCTATCCGCCGTTGCCGGGCCAGCCCGCTGCCACGGCGTCCGGGACGCTGACCGCCGGATCGCTGACAGCCGGCGCCGCGAAGCTCTTCAACAAGGCACTCGCTGCGCCGCGGAAGAACAAGATCCGTCCTGGAGCCCACTGAACCGACCATGCTTGATTGGCTTTCCGGGCTGACCTCCTCGGCCCCGACCGTTGTATTCCTAGTCACGGCATTCTTTCTCCCGGGACTCCTTGTTCTCCTGCCGCTGAAACCGGGCTGGCCGGCGGCCATCGCGCTCAGTCCCGCTGTCACCTTGCTGATGCTTCTGGCCGGCAGTTTTGCGACGGCGGCCCTCGGCCTCCCTTGGAACGCCGCCACTGCCGCGCTCACGGCCCTCCCGCTGGTCCTCCTGGCATGGCTTGCCGGCAGGAGGTTCGCCCTCGGACAGCCCCTGGCGCCCGGCAGCGCCGGCCTGCCGACGTGGCTTGCGGTAGGGGCAGCAACTGCCCTCGGTTCCGCTGTTACCTGCCTCGCCCTGCTCCGCGGCATCGGCGACCCCGCCACCGCCTCGCAGGGCTGGGATCCGATCTTCCACCTGAACGCATTGCGCTGGATCCAGGAATCCGGCCAGGCCACTCCATGGAGCATCGCCCCGATTTTCGGCGCCGGCCGCGCCACGTACTACCCGGCGGGCTGGCACAGCGCCGTTGCCCTCGTTCCGGGCAGCGTCTCCGAAGCGGCCAACCTGTCCTCGATCGTCATCGGCGGCCTGATCTGGCCGGCCGGCCTGGCGTTCCTGGCCACGGCCGTGCTGCCGCGGCATCCTGCGGCCTGGGCGCTGACGCCGCTGGTTGGTGCTTCCTTCATCAGCTTTCCCTTTTCCCAGCTCCTCCGCAGCGGCCAGTGGCCCAACGGGCTCGCCACCGCGCTCGTGCCCGCGACGCTGGCCCTGGCCGTGCTGCTGCTGCGCCGCGTGACGTCCGCAGCGACTCCTGCCGAGCCAACCGCCGGGCCAACCGCCGTGGCAACCGCCGGGCCATCTGCCGGGAGGTCAGGCGGGCCCGCGGAGACGCGGGCGGGGGCGCCGGCGGGGGCGCCGGCCCGCGGGCACGTCCCCCTGGCCATCATCCTCGTGGCCGTCCTCGGCGGCTGCGCCGCGGCCCACCCGAGCGCCCTGTTTGCGATTGCCGTAGCAGTCCTGCCCTTCGTGGCCGCGAGCTTCCTGCCGCTGCTGGTGCGCGGGGTGCGGCGCCGTCCCCTCCCCACCCTTGCGGCTGTGCTGGTCGCGGTGCTCCTTGCGGCAGCGGCGTGGTCGGTGCTGGCCAACTCCCGCCTGCTGGCAGGCGTCATGGCCTACCGCCGGGCTGTACGGGCAGCAGTCCCGGATTCCGTGTACCTTGCCTTCTTCGACCTGCCGCGCTTCCCGGCACTCTCCCCGCCCGCACCGGACGACTTCAACATCGCAGTGGGACTGCTGGTGATTCTTGGCGCCGTTGTGGCTATTTTTGTCCGGGAGGCGAGGCCGCTGGCCGCCACCTGGCTGGCCTTCGTGGGGCTCTACGTGCTTGCCGCGGGTCCCGAAAACGGACTGCGGTGGCTCACCGGCTTCTGGTACAAGGACACCCAGCGGATTGCACCGTTCATCGCCATGGCGGGGAGCCTGCTGGCCGCGCTGGCCATTGCCGTGGTGACAGGTGCCGCGGTCAGGGCGGTGATGCGCGCTATTTCCGCACGCCCTCATGAGGCCAGACCCGCCGGACGGTGGCCCGTTCCCGCCATCCTGTTCACGGTTGCCGCTGCTGCTGTCATCGGTGCGCTATATGTGGGTTCCGGAAGCTACCGTTCCGTGGAACGCGTAGCGGTGTCCGCGCAGAATTACACAGTCTCCGACAAACCAGGGGCCGGCGTGCTTTCCAGCGGCGAGCAGGCCTTCATTGAGCGGGCCGGCTCCATGCTGCCGGACGATGCGGTGGTGATCGGGGACCCGTTCAACGGCGAAACCTACTTCTATGCGCTGACCGGCCGGCACGTCGTCTACACGCAACTGGGCGCGCCGACAGCCGGCAGCGCGGCCAAGGAACTGCTACGCACCGGCTTCAACCGGCTGGCAGCTGACCCTGCCGTCTGTGATGCTGTGCGCAAGGTCGGCGCCACTTACTTCTATGAGGACGCCCCCGGCGGGTCTCACGGCAGCGTCAGCCTGAAGCGCTGGCCGGGTTTCTACAACGTGCCCACGGAGCAAGGCTTTGAAAAAGTGGCGTCCGCGGAGGGCCGCACCTTGTACCGGATTACTGCCTGCGGGTAGCAGCCTCTTATCGGCACCGCGGATGTTCCACATGGGCGCGGCTTTCCACATATGGGCCGCGTTCCACATGGGCGCGCGCGGCCATGGCCGGAGTCGCGGCAAATCCCTAGGCTTCAACCATGAGCACATTCGAGGGTATCCCGGCCGCGGCAACGAAGTTCTACGCTGAGCTGGAGGAGAACAACAACCGCGACTGGTGGCATGCCCATTCGGCGGTGTACCAGGATTCCGTCAAGGCTCCGCTTCAGGCGCTCCTCGCAGAGCTTGAGCCGCGCTTTGGACCGGGCAAGATTTTCCGGCCCAACCGTGATGTCCGGTTCTCCCCGGACAAGTCACCGTACAAGACCGCCCAGGGCGCCTTCGCCTCGTACCAGGAGGGCGTGGGCTATTACCTCCAGATCAGCGCCGACGGCCTGCTGGTTGGGGGCGGCTACCACTCGCATTCACCCGCTCAGCTGGTCCGGTACCGGAATTCGGTGGACGCGGGGAGCACCGGCGAACAGTTGCAGCACATCGTGGACGCCGTCGCGGCGGCCGGATTCGCCATCGAAGGCGAGAAACTGAAAACCGTGCCCCGGGGCTTTCCGAAGGATCATCCCCGCGGCGAACTGCTGAAGCACAAGTCGCTCTCGGCCGGGGTTACCCTCGGCGAGCCCGAATGGCTCGGCTCCCAGGACGCCGAACGCGAGATTGCCGGGCTCTGGGAACAGCTCCGCCCGCTGGTGGACTGGGTGGGACGGCACGCCGCCCCCTGACGGTTGCATCAGGGGGCGGCGGTTCGTTCATCAGGGGCGATCCCTGCTGAACAGGTCAGGCCTGTGCTGGGATCAGCTAGACGCGGGTGAGTGCGTCCTCGTCGTCGTCCCGGTCATCGAGGCCGGACGTCCGGCCGTCCACCGCAGCTTTGGCACCGGCGAACTTCTCGTTGAGGCGGGAGTGCCGCTGCCCGTAAGCGAAGTAGATGGCGATGCCCACTACCAGCCAGATGCCGAAGAAGATCCAGGTCTCCACAGCAAGGTTGGTCATCAGGTACAGGCACAGCACCGCGGACACGACGGGAAGCACCTTGCCGAACGGGACCCGGAACGCGGGCTTCAGGTCGGGGCGCTTCCTGCGCAGCACGAGGATGCCCAGGCTGACCATCACGAACGCCGACAGCGTGCCGATGTTGATCATTTCCTCGAGCAGGTCCACGTTGGTGAGCCCGGCGACCACGGCAACGGCGGCGCCGCAGATAATCTGCAGACGGACCGGCGTCGAACGCTTTTCGCTGGTCTTGGACAGGGAGCGCGGCAGCAGGCCGTCGCGGCTCATGGCCAGTACGACGCGGGCCAGGCCCATGAGCAGCACCATGATCACGGTGGTCAGGCCCACGAGGGAACCGAAGGCGATCACCTTCGCGGCGTCGGTGTTGCCGACCGCTTCGAAGGCTGTGGTGAGGGTGGGGCTCTCCGCCTCGGCGAGCTGCGTGTAGGAGACCATGCCGGTCAGGGCGAGGGACACCAGGATGTACAGCAGGGTCACCAGGGCCAGGCCGCCGAAGATGCCGCGGGGCAGCGTCTTCTGCGGGTTCTTGACCTCTTCCGCGGAGGTCGCCACCACGTCGAAGCCGATGAAAGCAAAGAACACCAGAGCGGCGCCGGCGAAAATGCCGAGGGTGCCGTACTGTGCGGGGGCGGCCCCGGTGAGGAAGCCGAAGAAGGACTGCTTCATGACGTCAGCCGCGCCGGCGCCGGCCGTCGGTTCGGAGGCCGGGACGAAGGGGGTGTAGTTGGAGAACTTCACGTAGCTGAAGCCCACGATGATCACGAACACCACCACGCCGATCTTGATCAGCGTGAAGATGTTGCCGACGCGGGCGGACAGCTTGGTGCCGAGCACCAGCAGCACGGTGAAGACGGCGACGATGAGGAACGCGCCCCAGTACAGGTCAACGCCGCCGATCGAAATGGCGGGCGGCATTTCCACGCCCATCAGGGCGAAGACCTTGCTGAGGTAGATGCCCCAGTACTTGGCGATCACTGCGGCCGCGGTGAATAGTTCCAGGATGAGGTTCCAGCCGATGATCCAGGCCAGAATCTCGCCCATGGTGGCGTAGGTGAAGACGTAAGCGGAGCCGGCCACCGGGATGGCGGTGGCGAACTCGGCGTAGCACATGATCGCCAGCGCACAGGTGACGGCGGCGACCAGGAAGGAGATGGTGACGGCGGGGCCGGCGAAGTTCGCAGCGGCCTTGGCGCCCACGGAGAAGATGCCGGCGCCGACTGCGACGGCGACGCCCATGATCATGAGGTCCCAAGTGCTCAGGGAGCGCTTCAGCTTACGTCCGGGTTCATCGGCGTCGGCTATTGACTGCTCGATGGATTTGGTCCGGAAAAGGTTCATTGGAAGTCCACAGTCCTGATAGGGGATGGAAACAGACCTATCAAGTGTAGTGTCCATCCAGTGGACGGCCACATTTGTCCCGAATACTGAGATGCCCGGCACGCAAAACCACGCCCGGCCCTCCTCCGCGCTGCGGCTGCGCGGTGTGGTGGAGGGCCGGGCGTGGGTCCGAAGAGGATTGGCTGGCGGCCTTGCGGGCCGCCAGCCGTCCTGGTGAGTTACACAGCACCCGTCCTGAACGTCCAGGAGCGGAAGGCCAGCGGGTTGCCCGCCAGGTCCCGCACGGCGGACGTTGCCATGGTGTAGGTGGTGTTGGCCGCCAGAGTTGCCGACGGGTTCAACGTCGCGGTCCTGGTCGCGGCGTTGTACGTGACGGTCGCCGTCACCACCGGACCGGTCAGGCCGCCGCGCCGCAGCACCACTGTTCCGGTGCTGACGTTCGTCACGGGCTCGCTGTAGCGGACCGTGACGTTCGCCGTCCTGCCCACGTTGTTGGCGCCGATACCGGGGGTAACGGAAGCAACGGTCGGAGCGGGACCGGTGGTGAACTGCCACGAGTTGAACGCGATGGTGTTCCCGGCAGTGTCGCGGACTGAGGAGACAGCCAGCGAGTACGTGCGGTCTGCCAGGAGGTTGGCGTTCGGGTTCACCGTCGCCGTGCGGTTCGCGTTGTTGTACGTGACCGTGGTGGGGATGACGGTGGCGCCGAGCCGCAGTACGACGGTGCCTGTGGTGACATTCGCCACCGGCTCACTGAAGGTCACGCTCAGGTTGTTCGCCTGGCTGACGGACGTGGCGCCCGAGGCGGGCGTCCGGCCAGTGACCGTCGGTGCGACGAACTCGGTCCGCGGCGTGGTCAGCGGTGTGCGGGCCGATGCTGAGCCCGTGCCTGCTGCGTTGATCGCCGAGACGTCGAACGTGTATCCCGTGCCGTTGATCAGGCCGGTGACCACCGTGTTCGTCACGTTGCCGACCGTCACCTCGCGGGTCGGAGTGGCACCGGTACCCACGAAAACACGGACCCGGAACTGGGTGACCGGGGCGCTGGCTACCGCCGCCGGGGCGGTCCACCGCACCGTGGCCTGGGCATTGCCCGCGGTCGCCGTGCCGATCGCCGGAGCGCTCGCAAGGGTGGGAGCCGACGGGGTGACCGTGCCGGACAGTGCCGAGAAGGCGCTGGTGCCGATTGCGTTCAGTGCCCGAACCTGGAACCGGACAGGGGTTCCGTTGGCCAGGCCCGTCACCACCAGGCTGGTGGCACCGGCGTCGGCGGTCTGGAGTGCACCGACCTGGGTTCCGGCCGCGTTGACCACCCGCACCTCGAAGCTGGTGGCGACGCCGCCTGCTGCCGGGGTGAAGTTGACCGTCGCCTGGCCATTGCCTGCGGCAACCGAGACGATGACTGGCGCCGCCGGAGCGACGGTGTCGGCGAACACGAGGCGTTCAACGTTCCGCACGGTGTCGGTACCGTCAGCGCCCACGTTATCGGTCACCGTGGTGGTGGAGCCCGGGGAGCCGAGGGTGCCGTCGCCACCGGTTGTGGTGACCGTGTAGTCGGCTTCCGGTCCGGTGAACACTGCGGAGTCGGTGCCGCCGGAGCCCGTGAGGATCTCGCGGACCGCCACGATGTTGCCCGGGTTCACGGCTCCCGCGAAGACAGCCTCCTGGAGGGTCGCTCCCGTCAGGTTGCCGTTGGCGTCCTTCAGGTACCGGCTACTCATGGCGCTCTGCCCCGGCCCTTCAATGCTGGCGCTGCCGATCTCGCTTGCCGGATCGGCTGCGTTGGTGCGGACGCTGAGACGGACACTGAGGTAGCGGTCGCCGTCGATGATGTCGTTTGCGCCGCGGCCCTCGATCAGGTCGCTGCCGCTGCCGCCGAGGAGGATGTTGCCTTCGCCCCAGACGTTCGCACCGGTGAGGACCGGGCAGTCCTTGCCCGCCGAGGCGGACACAACATCGGCGGTCGGCGTCGGGAAGGTCGTCACCAGGTCGCCGAGTCCGGCGATCCGGTCCACACCGGCCTGATCCAGAACGTTGCACCCGATGAACCCGCCGCCTCCAACGGCGCTGGGAACGACGCTGTCGCCGCGGATCTTGTCATCGAATTTCCAGCCGGAGGCGGCCTCGAGTTCGTTGAACTTGTCGCGGACATCAACGGTCAGGATGTCAAGCGGAACAAGCGGCAAGGCGAGGTCCAGGTCCTGCGGCTGGGGATCGCCCTGACCGGTCTCCCAGTCGTAACCGGAAGCTCCGGCGACTTTCTCGATGCCAGGACCGCCGACGCCGATGTCGTCGCCGCCCTCCATGTCGTAGTCGTCGTCGCCGCCCTGGCCGACGAGGATGTCGTGTCCGGGCTTCTGGGAATCGTCCAGGAAGAACAGGTTGCCGCTGTCTCCCTGCATCAGGTCCGGCTGGTCGCCGCCCTCTTCCCAGTCATCGCCGCTGTCGCCGAATGCGGCGTCAAGGCTCTCACCGAGCATCACGAAGTCGTCACCGGCGCCGGCGAAGGTTTCGTTGGCATTGGCTCCGCCGTTTGTGAAGTCCTTGCCTTCCCCACCCATGACGATGTCCAGGCCGGGTCCGGCGTTGATCGCGTCGTTGCCGGGTCCGCCCTTGTGGACGTCGTCACCGGCGAGGTCGGTGATGATGTCGTCGCCGTCGCCACCGAGTGCGACGTCGGCTCCGTCGCCGCCTTCGATGACGTCGTTGCCTTCACCGCCCCAGAAGGTGTCGCTGTCGTTTCCGCCGAAGATGCGGTCCACGCCGGCGGTGCCGTTGTAGACACTCTGGCCGTTGATGCCGGAGGGGTCCACGGTGTTCCGCGAGCGGTACTTGATGGTGCCGTCGGCCATGCGGATCAGGAGGTCCGCCTCGCTGCACTCTGAATCCGGGTCGTCCGCGACGGTGTTGCCCAAGGTTGCAAACTCAGGGGCGGTGCCGGCCAGCTTCTTCAGTTCAAACTTGCAGTCCGCCGTGGCAAACGCGTCGGCCTTCAGGCTCTTCACGTTCGTGTTGCGCATCATCATCTCGGCGAACGAGTTGCCCTCCAGTTGCGTCCTCAGGTTCATGCCGGGGGTGCGTGCCAGGTAGTACAGGCGGTCGCCGTTCTGCAGGTTGGTCAGCTGGTTCTCGAAGACGTAGTTGAACGTGCTGCCCAGCAGGCCGCCGAATACAACCGTCTGCTCCGCGAGGCCGCCGACCCAGAGATCAACGTTGTCGAGGCCGGTGATCGAGCTCGTGCCGCTGTTGGCCCAGGTATCCGTGCTGTTCATGAACGCTGCGGCGTCGGCCGGAGCGACATCCCCGGGGGCGGGGCTGACGATGAGGCGTGCGGCTTCCCGCTTGCCTGCCAGCGTCGTGGCACCGGTGATGGACGGGTGCAGACCGTAGGCAGCGACGAAGTTGACGAGCGACTCCGGGTGCTTGAGGTTCTCGCCGAAGTCGACCCAGTTGGTGTAGGGCTTCAGCTGGCCGTCATTCGTTGAGTTGAACAGTTCCCGGCGAAGGACGTTCAGCCGCGGAATACCCTCAGAACGGGCCCGCGTCATGTTGATCGTCGGAAGGTCCAGGGGCAGGCCCAGCAGGTTGTTGCGGAGCGTGTCCGTCACGAACTCATCCAGTTCGTTACCGGCCTGGTCCGACATGCCCGCGATGACGCTGCCGGCAGCCTCTTCCGAGGTCAGCAGGCCGGCAGGACCGCCGTTGGTGTATTCCGGCGGGTTGAGGAAGCCATGGAGCAGCGAGATGTCGTTCTGGCTGCCCCTCGTGTCGTCGGACGTTCCGAACACCGTGTCAGGGCCGGGGCCGTCCTCATTCCTGCGTGCGATTGTTTCCGTCAGCATCGAGTGGCCGAAGCGGTACACGGCGTGGGCGAATTCCGCCTTGATCGCGGGGTTCAGTTCCGTCTGGGTAAAGGCAAACGGCTCAAAGGGGTTGATCGCAGGCTGAACCTTGCGGGCGAACTCCTCGAAGACCAGGTGCTGGTACTCCATCTCGGTGATGAACCGTGCGGCCTGGAAGAGCCGCTCACCGTTCCAGCCGGCGGCACCGGCAGCCAGCTTCCACTCAGCCAAAGCGGCGACGCCACTGGGGGAGGTATCGGTGGTCAGGATGTTCTCGATGTCGTCGACGAGCCGATCGTGCTCCGAGTGGAAGATCTGGTGGATGGTGGTGAGGCCGATGTTCTCGTTGACGCGGCCGTCACCGGCGATGAAGTGCGCATTCAGCATCTCGTCGTCATAGGTGCCAGGGGCCTGGCTGGCGAAATCGGCAGATGCCGTGGTGTCGCCATCCTTCGCCGGAGTCACCTTTGGTGTAGCCGGGTTGTGGTCGGTGTCCTGCGGGGACGGGTCCGCGTTGTGCGCGATGTCCGTCAGGAACGGGGTGTCAAAGTATTTGACGTTCGCGGGCACCAGTGTCCCCAGGCCGCCGTTGTCGGCACGGTCGGCCTCCACGAGTCCCGTATCTGTCACGAACTGCGGCAGACCGCGGGCAGGGCCGGGAATGAACTTGCCGTAGGGGTCCGCGGCGACCATCGGGACATTCAGGACGTCCTTGTCGAGCAGCTGGATGCCGAGCCGCGCCGAGGCCTGCGCCTTGGTCGTGGCCCAGGTGGCCATGCCGTTGACCGCGTTGGTGCCCGCTTCCCCGCCGAGCATCTTGCCTGTGGCGACCGGCCTCCCGGCGTTGTTGTCAACATACTCACGCAGGAACACCTGGTGCGAGGGGTGCGAGGTGTAGGTCTGGCTCTGGTCGACCCAGGGCGAGTCCGTGTTGTTCGCATCCTGGATGTCGTCAGCGCTTTCGTCGGCAGGGGTCGCGGGGTTGTCGCCCGCGATGCCATCCGGTCCGGGCTGGTTCTGGCCCCGGGTCAGAACCATGAAACGCAGGTTCGGGTCGAGGTCGTCCGCGTTCCCGAAGACGTGGTCCGGACCTGCGATCAGCGGGTCGTCATCCTTCAGCGGAACGAAGACGGTTCCACCGCTCTTAACGGTCTGGTCAACGCCGTGGTCAAAGAACTGGCCGAAGAGCGTGAACATCGAGTTGTAGGGCGGAGAGAGTCCGACGTCGGTGGTCACGTTCTCGATGAACAGCGTGCTGTGGGACGGCACGCAGTCTGCGGGAACGCCGACGACCGGCGGGGTGGCCAGGGGATCCGGGTCCGTGGTGCAGGGCACGACGCCCGGGTTGCCCTGCGTACGGACCGGGTTACCGGCCGCGGCGACCGCCGCCGGGTTGGTCGAGGTCTGGTCCACGATCAGGTTGCTGATCACGCGTGGCTCGGAGTCGAAGACGTTGCCCCTCTTCTGCGCGTACGACGTCGGCTGCGAAGGCCCGAACGCAGGAGGCGAGTTCTCGGCACTCTTAAACACGGGTGTAGTCAGTCGGGGGAACTTCTGGTCGGCTGCACCGAACGTCTCCTGGCCCGGCTGGAGATTGTTGCATGACCCGTCCACCGTCCGGAGACCCTGAGAAACCAGGGGGCTCGGAATTTGGTTGGGGCCAGTGCCGATCAGCGCGCCGCAGGGGCCGGTGGCCGAGGTCGTGTTGGCCACGTGGGCTTCAGCGATCTTGATCTGCTTCAGGATGAAGGACAGATCAGAGGGGGTGATGGTGAATCCTTCCCCCACCGGTGCCTGCACTGCGTTGGCTGCGACCACAGGCAAACCCATGGCGACTGGCATCATCAATGTGGTTACTGCTGCCACCGCCCGGAAGGAGATGGCTTGCTTGCCGTGCTTTTTGCGTCGTTGACGTCGGTTTGTTGGTGGATCGGTGGGTGAAGCGGATCGACTTTGATCCGCTCCCCCGTCTGACTTCCATGCTGAGATTTTCATGGCACACCTGCCGCTAGGAGGGTTATGACCGTGCCATCGTGCGTGGCCATGCCCGTGAAAACCTTGTGGATGCAGCCGGACCGGAGTTATTTGGCCGGCTGAGCCACCCAAATTGGGGGTTTTCAATCAGTGAGTTAACGGGCAACGCACAGGTAAGGCCGCTAACTTGGCGGCCCTACCTGCGCGTCAATTGCCACGGCGTATTGCATCCGGGTCTGGGTTCGTCTACACCGGCCAGTCCATCAAGGTGGAACGGATCAGGAAGCGCTTGCCTTCCGGCGCCTCGACCGAGAATCCGCTCCCCCGGCCCTGCACTACGTCCACCGTCAGGTGCGTGTGGCTCCAGTAGCCGAACTGTTCCCTGGACATCCAGAACTCCAGCGGCTGGCCGGCGTCGTCCGCGGAACCGGACCCCCCGCCGTCGTCCGCGGAGAGGTCAAACAGCCCCAGCAGCACATCCGAGTCGCCGGTCAGGAAGTCCCCCGCCGGGTAGCACATGGGCGCGGATCCGTCGCAGCAGCCGCCGGACTGGTGGAACATGAGCGGGCCGTGCCGCTCCCAGAGCTTTCGCAGCAGCTGCACGGCCTCGGCGGTGAGTGCCACCCGGGAGAAGTCCTCCCCGGGCAGCGTCACCGCGGCGTCGAGCCTGGTGTCGGGCATCAGCCACATCTCCTCATCAGAACCTCAGCACCACGCGGCCGTCGATCTTGGCGTGCTTCATCTCGTCAAAGACCGCGTTGACTTCCGAGAGTTCCCGCGTGGAGACGGTGGGATGGATCTTGCCCTGCGCGTAGAAGTCAAGCGCTTCTTCCAGGTCCTGCCGCGTCCCCACGATGGAGCCGCGGACGGTCAGGCCCTTGAGCACGATCTCAAAGATCGGTGCCGGGAAGTCGCCCGGCGGCAGGCCGTTGAACACGATCGTGCCGCCGCGGCGGGCCATGCCGATGGCCTGCCCAAACGCCGACGGGTGCACGGCCGTGACCAGGACTCCGTGGCAGCCGCCGGTTTCCCGCTGGATGACTTCCGCGGGATCCTCGTGCAGCGCATTGACGGTGAGTTCGGCGCCGTGCTTTTTGGCCAGGGCCAGTTTGTCGTCCGCGATGTCGACGGCGGCGACGCGCAGGCCCATGGCGACGGCGTACTGGACGGCTATGTGGCCCAGGCCGCCGATTCCGGAGATGGTGACCCACTCCCCCGGCTTGGCCTCAGTCATTTTCAGTCCCTTGTAGACGGTGACGCCGGCGCACAGCACCGGGGCGACCTCCACGGGATCCGAGCCCGCAGGAATCCGGGCGGCAAAACGGCTGTCCACCAGCATGTACTCGCCGAAGGAGCCGTCCACGCTGTAGCCGGCGTTCTGCTGGGCCTCGCACAGCGTTTCCCAGCCGGTGCGGCAGTACTGGCAGTCGCCGCAGGCGGACCAGAGCCAGGCATTGCCCACCAGATCCCCGACGGCGAGGTCCGTCACGCCCTCACCGAGGGCCACCACCTCGCCCACGCCTTCGTGGCCGGGCACAAAGGGCGGCGACGGCTTGACCGGCCAGTCCCCTTCCGCTGCGTGAAGGTCGGTGTGGCAGACACCGCTGGTGATCACTTTGACGAGCGCCTGGCCGCGGCCGGGCGTCGGGACGGGAATGTCCTGGATCTGGAGGTCCTTGGTGAATTCGGTTACTACGGCTGCTTGCATTGTCGTCGTCATTGGCGAAATCCTTGCGTCGTTGAAGCGTTGTTTCAGGTGGTGCGGGACGGGTGGTGCTGCCTTCCTGAGTGGTGGCCAGGGGACGGTCTTCCGCCGCGGTGCGGGCGGGAAGCATGGTGCGGGCGGGGACGGATGGAGCTGATCCGTCCCCGCCCGGGCTAAGCGCGGCCTAGGGCGCCGGCTCCTAATCCCTTAGAAGAAGCCGAGCTTGTTTTCGTTGTAGCTGACCAGCAGGTTCTTGGTCTGCTGGTAGTGGTCCAGCATCATGGCGTGGTTTTCGCGTCCGATGCCGGAGGACTTGTAGCCGCCGAACGCGGCACCGGCCGGGTAGGCGTGGTAGTTGTTGATCCAGACGCGGCCGGCCTGGATCTCGCGGCCGGCCCGGTACGCGACGTTGCCATTGCGGGACCAGACGCCGGCGCCGAGGCCGTAGAGGGTGTCATTGGCGAGGCCCATGGCGTCGTTGTAATCACTGAAGCGGGCTACGGACACCACCGGGCCGAAGATCTCCTCCTGGAAGATGCGCATCCGGTTGTGGCCCTCGAAAATCGTGGGCTGGACGTAGTAGCCGCCGGCCAGATCACCGGGCAGTTCGGCGCGGGCGCCGCCGGTGAGCACCTTGGCGCCCTCCTGCATTCCGATGTCGATGTAGGAGAGGATCTTTTCCAGCTGGTCGTTGGAGGCCTGGGCGCCCACCTGGGTTTCGCTGTCCAGCGGGTTGCCCTGGATCATCTTCTCCACCCGGGCCACGGCGTCGGCCATGAAGGAGTCGTAGATGTCATCCTGGACCAGGGCTCGGGACGGGCAGGTGCAGACTTCGCCCTGGTTGAAGGCGAAGAGCGCGAAACCTTCCTGCGCCTTGTCGTAGAACGCGTCGTTGGAGTCGGCGACGTCGTTGAAGAAGATGTTCGGGCTCTTGCCGCCGAGTTCCAGCGTGACCGGAATCAGGTTCCGGCTGGCGTACTGGCTGATCAGCCGGCCGGTCGTGGTCTCGCCGGTGAAGGCGATCTTGCGGATCCGCGGGCTGGAGGCCAGCGGCTTGCCGGCCTCGACGCCGAAGCCGTTGACCACGTTGAGCACGCCGGCCGGCAGCAGGTCGCCGATGAGTTCTATCAGGACAAGGATGGACGTCGGCGTCTGTTCCGCCGGCTTGAGGACGATGGCGTTGCCCGCCGCGAGCGCCGGCGCCAGCTTCCAGACGGCCATCAGGATGGGGAAGTTCCACGGGATGATCTGTCCCACGACGCCGAGCGGCTCGTGGAAGTGGTACGCGGTGGTGTCGTCGTCGAGCTGCGACAGCCGGCCCTCCTGGGCCCGGACGGCGGAGGCAAAGTAGCGGAAGTGGTCGGCTGCCAGCGGGATGTCCGCGTTAAGGGTCTCGCGGACCGGCTTGCCGTTGTCCCAGGTCTCGGCGACGGCGAGCAGCTCGACGTTCTCATCGATGCGGTCGGCGATTTTGTTCAGGATGGCTGCGCGCTCCGCAACTGAAGTCTTGCCCCAGGAGGGAGCAACCTTGTGCGCGGCGTCCAGGGCCAGTTCGATGTCCTCGGCGGTGCCGCGGGCCACCTCGCAGAACGCTTTGCCGGTGACCGGGGTGATGTTCTCGAAGTACTGGCCCTTCACGGGTGCAACCCATTCGCCCCCGATCCAGTTCTCATAGCGGTCCTTGAACGTGACCTTCGAACCTTCGGTGCCGGGCTGTGCGTAAACGGTCATTTGCTAGCTCCTTTGCTCTGCAACACTGTGGCGACATGTCATGGTGATCGCCGATGCATCGAGCCTAGGAGCGGGCAGGTTGCAGCCAGGTTGCAACCCCGTGACCCGGGTCACCCTGAACGTTGCGTTGCTGCCAATGGGCCTGTCAGGCGCTCAGTTCCGTTTCCAGCCGTTCAAGATCGGCGACCACGGCGGCCCGCTTGGGCGAGCGCGGCGGCAGCAGCTTGAGGGCGGCCAGCCGGACGCCGACGTCGTCCCTCGCCTCGGGCAGGTCAGCGTACTTGAGCAGGGACTCGGCGCTGCCGTCGGTCAGGACGGCCTCGCGCACCAGTGCGGACACGCGGTCGCGCAACTCCACCACGCCTGGTGCTTCGGACCGAGGGAGCACGGCCCCGCGGTAGATCTCGAGTGCGATCCTGTGGGCGCCGCGCTGGAGGCAGTTCAGCACCTGACCGCTGTCCGGCAGGAGGTCGATGGTCACTTTGTACGGGCGGGACTCCGGGACCGCCGCGGGGCTAAGCTGCTGGAGGACCTTGCGGAGGCGAACCATCTCGGCGCGCAGGGTGATGCTCGAGCCGTCGCCGGGATAGAGCCGCATGCTGAGTTCCTCGGCGCTGAGGCCATCCGGGTGGGTGGTCAGCAGGGCCAGGATTTCGCTGTGCCGTGCCGATAGCGCCACGGTCCGGCCCTCGATGCTGAGCAGGGCCTGGTCCCGGCCCAGCAGTTGCAAACTGTTGCGGTACAGGCTGCCCTCCGGCGCAGACCCGGACCTGTCAGCGGAACTCGAGCTCCGCCGTCGTGCCTTAACGCGGTCCTGTTCGGCGGCGAGCTGCAGGCGTTCGACGCGCAACTGGGCCTGGGCCGCCGCCACCGTCGCCTCCACGAGGGAGAGCGTGTGCGGCGCCACGGCCGCCTCCGTGCCCGTGATGTCCACGACCCCCAGCAGCGCGCCGGAGTCGGGGTCCTGGAACGGCACCGCCGTGCAGCTCCACGGGTGGACGGACCGTTTGTAGTGCTCGGCGCCGGAAATCTGGATGCCGCGGCCCAGCGCGAGGGCGGTCCCGGGGGCGCTGGTCCCCACGGTCGCCTCCGACCAGTCGGCGCCGGGAACGAACATCATGCCCTCTGCGCGGCTGCGGGCGCCGGTGTCGCCTTCCACCCAGAGCAGCCTGCCAACCTCGTCGCCGACGGCCACCAGCAGGCCGCTGTCGTTGCTGGGCCGGATGAGGAGCTTCTGGATCACAGGCATGATGGCGGCCAGGGGGTGCTGGCGCCGGTATTCCTCCAGCTCGTCCGCGGCGATGGCCAGCGGCGCCTCGGGGAGGTCGGGGTTAGCGTGCAGCTTGGCGGACCGCTGCCACGATTCGCGGATCAGGCGGCGCAGCCCCGGGATCTCTTCGGCATCAGGGAACGCTTCGGCCTGCGGATGGCTGTCCAGGAATTCGTGGCCGGCCAGGGCACGGCGCTGCAGCAGTACCGAATCTTCGGTTCCGGGTGCCATTGGCTGGATCAGGTTCTTCATCGAACTCCCACTCGAGCAAACGCTTGCCCGCGACAGTCTAGTCCACCCAACTGACTCGCAATAGATGTCGTTATGAGCACTCAAAACGACATCTATTGCGAGTCAGTTGGGCGCGCAGCGAAACTCTCAGGCGCGGGAGATCTGGATCATCTCCTCGCGCGGCACCACCTTGATGCGTTCGCGAACCACGCCGCCGTCGGCCTCGGCGGACTCCGTCCACGATGCGCCGAGGGCTGCCTCGTGGGCGTTCAGCTTGTTCCAGCCCTCCCACGTGGTGTACTCGATGCCGCGCTCCTCGAGCAGGTCGATGATGGCCTGCGGGTCCGGGTTCTGCGCCGGCGGCAGGGTGAGCCGGTCCTCGAGGAGGAAGCCAATGGTCTCGAGGGCGTCGCCCTTCGTGTGGCCGATCAGGCCGACCGGCCCGCGCTTGATCCAGCCGGTGGTGTAAATGCCGGGGACAGGGTTCCCGCCGGCGTCGAGGACACGGCCGCCTTCGTTGGGGATGACCCCGTGCTTCGCGTCGTATTCCAGTTCGTCCAGCGCGGAGCCGTGGTAGCCGATGGCGCGGTAGACGGCCTGCACCGGGTAGTCGGCGAACTCCCCTGTGCCCTTGACGTTCCCGGTGCCGTCCAGCTGCATGCGCTCGAACTTGATGCCCGCCACCTTGCCGGACCCGCCGTCGTCGTAAATCTCTACCGGGCTGTGCAGGAAGTGCAGATGAAGGCGGCGCGACGACGGCTGCTCGGCCTCGGCGTGCTCCTCGACGAGCCAGTTGGTCATGGTGTTCACCATGGTCTTGGTCTGGTTGTTGCTCCGGATCGCGTCGTCGGAGGCCTCGTCGAACTCGAAGTCCTCCGGGTACAGCACGATGTCGACGTCGCGTGCGTGGCTGAGTTCGCGGAGCTCCAGCGGGGTGAACTTGACCTGGGCGGGGCCGCGGCGGCCGAAGACGTGGACGTCGGTGACCGGTGAATTCTTCAGGCCCTGGTAGACGTTGTCCGGGATTTCGGTGACCAGGAGCTCGTCGGCGTGCTTCACCAGCATCCGCGCGACGTCCAGGGCCACGTTGCCGTTCCCGATGACCGCGATTTCCTTGGCGTCCAGCGGCCACTCGCGGGAAACGTCCGGATGCCCGTCGTACCAGGACACGAAGTCGGCTGCGCCATAGGAGCCTTCAAGGTCGACGCCGGGGATGTCCAGGCCGGCGTCCTTGATGGCGCCGGTGGAGAAGATGACGGCGTCGTAGAAGGCGCGGAAGTCGTGCAGCGTGAGGTCCCGGCCATAGGTGACGTTGCCCAGGAACCTGATGTCGCCGCGGTCCAGGACCTTGTGCAGGGCGTTGACGATGCCCTTGATCCGCGGGTGGTCCGGGGCCACGCCGTAGCGGATCAGGCCGTACGGTGCCGGGTAGGCCTCGAAGAGGTCGATGCTGACCTCGAAGTCGCCGTCCTTGACCTCGTTGGACTTGGTCAGGATGTCCGCGGCATAGACGCCTGCGGGTCCTGCGCCGACGATCGCGACGCGGAGCGGGCGCTTGGCCGTGGATTCAGCTGTGTTGGACACCGTAAGCCCTTCCGGAACGGGAGACCGCGCCCCACCGGCGCGCAGTTTTCAATTCTAATTGTCCGCCCGGCCGGGCGGACCACCCGTGACGGCGCACGGCGGTCCGTGACAGCCTGCGGCCCCGCGTCAGCCGCTCTTGCGCAGGGCCACCACGTCGCCCTCGCGGTACAGCAGCGCCCGCAGTTCCGACTCCGCCGAATCCAGCCGTTTGGGGTCTATGGTCTCGCCGGCCGCAAAGTGGTCCAGCAGCCGCGGGTCCACGTAGCTCTTGCGTGCAATCGACGGCGTATTCCCCAGCAGCGCCGCCGCCTCCATCATGGCGACCCTGATGGCGCGCTTCCTCTTTGCCTCGGTTCTCTGCGGCCCACTCCGGGCCAGGCTGACGGCGGCCGCGGCGGTGCCCCGCAGGGTCCGGAAGTCCTTCGCGGTGAAGTCGTCGCCCGTGCGTTCCTTGACGTAGCTGTTGATCTCGGCGCTGGTCACCGGGTGCCACGCCCGGCCGTTCTTGTAGGCCAGCAGCCGCGCGTTGCCGCCACGCCGTTTGAGGGCCTGGGCCAGCGGGGCAAGATCGGGGTCCGCGATGAGGGAGTCCCAGGTCTTGCCGCTCTTGGCGGGGAAGCTGAGGTGCAGGCAGTCCTTGCGGACATGGACGTGGGCGCAGAGCAGCGTGGCGAGCCCGTGGCTGCCGTTCTCGTTCGTGTACCGTTCCGAGCCGACCCGCAGGGAGCCGCTGTCCAGCATCCTGAAAGCCGCGGCCAAAACGCGCTGCCGGGTGACGCCGTCGGATCTCAGGTCCATGGTGACGAGCCGGCGGGCGGTGGGCAGCGATTCGGCGAGCTGGAGCGCGCGGTCGAACTTCACGCGGTCTTTCCGTTCGCGCCACTCCGGATGGTAGATGTACTGCCGGCGGCCCACGGCATCCAGCCCCGTTGCCTGGATGTGCCCGTTCTCGAACGGCGCTATCCAGACGTCTGTCCAGGCGGGCGGAATGCCGATGCCCTCCAGCCGGTCCCGGACCGGACCGGGCGACAGCGTGGAGCCGTCCAGGTCCCTGTAGCTGAACCCGGCACCGGCCCCCACCCGCCGGTATCCGCGGCCGGAAGCGTTGCTGTGGCGGAGCCTCATCGGGCCACCACCCTGCGGAGAGTCGTACTCATAATGGCAAGCCTACTGACTAATTTGCCTCCGCAGGCAAGCTTTTGGTGCGGCCAGGCGGAATACCGCATCTTAGGATGGTGTTATGGGTCTTGTGCCTAACCCCGACGGATCCGTCTCCTCCGCTGTTCCGACTGCCGCTTCACCCGGGGCCGCGCCCTGGGGCGTGACCGGCCCTGACACGTCTGCGGCACCCGACAAACGCGGGGCACCTGCGGCATCCGGTTCGTCGGGCGCACCCAAGGCGGTGGATAAGGAGACGACGGCGGGGATGCTGTTCGGCGTCGGCGCTTACGGCCTGTGGGGGCTGCTTCCGCTGTACTTCTTCGTTCTGCAGCCGGCGGGTGCCGTTGAGATCGTGGCCAACCGGGTGGTGTGGTCCCTGATCTTTTGCGCCCTCCTGATCACGGTGACGAGGGCGTGGCGCGTTTTGGGCGCCGCCCTGCGGAACCGCTCCGTACTCTGGACCCTGGCGGCCGCGGCCGGCCTCATCGCTGTGAACTGGCTGACGTACACCTACGGCGTCACCACCGGGCAGGCAGTCGAGGCCTCACTTGGCTACTTCATTAACCCGCTCGTGTCGGTCCTTCTCGGCGTCTTCGTCCTCAAGGAGACGCTGCGGCCGCTGCAGTGGGCCGCCGTCGGAATCGGTTTCATCGCCGTCGGCGTGCTGACCGTGTCCTACGGAAAACTGCCGTGGATCGCACTGACCCTCGCCGTCAGTTTCGGCCTGTACGGCTTCGTGAAGAAGCGCGTGGGCCCGCGTGCCGACGCCATCACCAGCCTCACCGTGGAGACCATAGTCCTTGCTCCCCTGGCCGGAGCAACCATGATCTTCCTCGCGGCCAGCGGCACTGCGTCGCTGACCACCCACGGCCCCGGGCACTTCTGGCTGCTCCTGGCATCGGGCGTCATCACTGCCGTGCCGCTGGTGTTCTTCGGCGCCTCCGCCCGCCGGCTGCCGATGACCACCATCGGGCTGCTGCAGTACTTCGCACCCGTCCTGCAGTTCATCGTGGCCCTGGTGGTGTTCGGCGAGGCCATGACGCTGGACCGGTGGATCGGCTTCGGCGTCGTGTGGCTTGCCCTGCTGGTGCTCACCGTGGACATGCTGGCCGCGACGCGCAAGAGTTCAGCGGCCAGGCGGCTCGCCCGCAGGGAAGCGCGAACGAACACTTAAGCCCCGCTCAAGGGGCCCGAACTGTCCGTTCGCGCCGGGGCAGGGTTTGGCGCGCAGCCCGGCGAGCTATGCGGTCAGGGGGCCGAGTCCGCGCGGTCGTAGTCGCGCGGCACAACCACCATGGGCACCGGCAGCGCACGCAGCACCTTGTTGGCGGTGCTGCCCAGGAACATGCGGTTCTTTTCGGCCAGGCGCGAGGAGCCCACGATGAGGATCTCGCCGTCGTCCCATTCGAGTCCGTCGATCGCTTCCTCAATGGTGCGGCCGTGGGCGACGGCGACGCCGACCTCGTGACCCGCCGGCACCTTCCCCGACGCTGCTGTCAGGACGGTATTCGCGTGGATGTGCGCGGCGTTGATCGCTTCCCCGGAGTCACCGGCGGCGTCGAGTTCCACCAATGACACCAGCCGCAGTGGGACACCGCGCCGCTTCGCCGCCCTGATGGCGGTCTCGATGGCAGCCTCGGCACCGGCCCGCTGCCCCACGGCCAGCGTCAGGCGGGTGACGGGCGCCGTCCGCTGGTAGCCGCGCGGCGCGAGTGCCACCGGGACCGGCGAGGCGTGAAGCAGGGCGTTGGCTACAGACCCCACCGTGTAGCGCTTGAACAGGCCTGCGCTGGCGGCCCCGACGGCGATGAGCCCGGCTTCGAACTCCACCGCCGCATCGATGAGCCCGCCGGCGAAGGAATCGGCCTCCCGCACATGGAATTTCGCGGGCAACCCCTGCGGAACCAGGGCCAGGCCCTCCCGTTCGGCCGTCAGCACCTCCTGCTCCGCGGCGCTGACCCGGCTGCCCTCCGGGTTCAGGGCCACGTACGGTGTGCCCGGCTTCACCACGTAGACCAGATCCAGTTCAGCGCCCTGTGCCAGGGCCAGCGAGGTGGCCAGGGCGACGGCGTCCGCGCCCCGCTCGGTGGGTGTGTAACCGACTACGTATCGCATGCGAAACCCCTCTTTGGGTAGTGCAGACCGGCGCCCGTATCCCGGCGGCGCTAACCGGCCTGCGGCGTGAAGTGCAGTGGTGAGGATGACTCTACCGCGGCCCCCGCGCCGGCGGGCGGCAACTTAACGGGAGTCCGACGGCGGCAACAACGACGGCGGGCCGGGCACCTTTTGGTACCCGGCCCGCCGTCGTCGGACATTCAGTGCGCCCGCCACAGCGCGAACTGGCAGCTAACGCCCTGTTTTTCGTTTTTTGGGGTCATCATCTGCCAGTTCGCGCCAAGTGAGGCTGGAACTAGGCGTTGGCCTTGATGGCCGCGGCGAGGACTTCCAGGCCGTCCAGCAGCAGCTCGTCGCTGATGACCAGCGGGGGCAGCAGGCGGATGACGTTGCCGTAGGTTCCGCAGGTGAGGATGATGACGCCTTCCTTGAGGCAGGCGGCGGCGACGGCCTTGGTGAGCTCCGGGTTCGGCTCCTTCGAACCGGCCTGGACCAGCTCGATGGCCAGCATGGCGCCGCGGCCACGGATGTCGCCGATCACGGAACCTTCGGCGCCGCCGGGAAGCGCTGCTGCGAGCTCGCGGAGCTTGCCGACGGAGAGTTCCTCGATGTGCTTGGCGCGGGTGTTGAGGTCGTATTCCTGCATGGAGCCGATGGAGGCCAGCGCCGCGGCACAGGCCACCGGGTTGCCGCCGTAGGTGCCGCCGAGGCCGCCGGGGTGGACGGCGTCGAGCAGGTCGGCGCGGCCGGTGATGGCGGAGAGCGGCATGCCGCCGGCGATGCCCTTGGCCATGGTGATGATGTCCGGAACGATGCCCTCGTGGTCCACGGCGAACCATTCGCCGGTGCGGCAGAAGCCGGACTGGACCTCGTCGGCGATGAACACGATGCCCTTTTCCTTGGCCCAGGCGGACAGCGCCGGCAGGAAGCCCTCGGCCGGGACGATGAAGCCGCCCTCGCCCTGGATCGGTTCGATGATGATCGCGGCCACCTGGTCGCCGCCGATCTGCTTTTCGATGGCGGTGATGGCGCGCTTGGCTGCCTCGGCACCCGTGATTTCCGGGTTCTCCTCGCGGAACGGGTAGCTCATCGGCATCCGGTAGACCTCGGGCGCGAACGGGCCGAAGTTGGTCTTGTACGGCATGGCCTTGGCGGTCAGCGCCATGGTCAGGTTGGTGCGGCCGTGGTAGGCGTGGTCAAAGGCGACGACGGCGTCCCGGCCGGTGGCCAGGCGGGCCACCTTGATGGCGTTTTCCACGGCTTCGGCGCCGGAGTTGAAGAGCACGGTGCGCTTCTCGTGGGTGCCCGGGGTGAGCTTGTTCAGCTGCTCCGCGACCGCGACGTAGCCCTCGTAGGGGGTGACCATGAAGCAGGTGTGGGTGAAGTGCTCCACGGCTTCCTTCACGGCACCGACGACGGCGGGATCGGACGCGCCGACGCTGGTCACCGCGATGCCCGAGCCGAGGTCAATGAAGGAGTTGCCGTCGACGTCGTGGATGATGCCGCCGTCGGCATCCGCGACGTAGACCGGAACGCTGGAGGCGACGCCGGCGGCGACCACGGCCTTGCGGCGTTCGGTCAGGGCCACGGACTTGGGGCCCGGGAAGTCGGCCTGGACGCGGCGCTTCTGCTCGAGGCGGTAAGTGATTTCGTTGGCAGTGGTGGTCATGATGTTTCTTTCTTTACAGCGGAGGTTAGGGCGCCGGTGGGACTATGCGTCGAGTGCGGACATGACGTGCTTGATGCGCGTGTAGTCCTCGACGCCGTACATGGAGAGGTCCTTGCCGTAGCCGGACTGCTTGAATCCGCCGTGGGGCATCTCGGCGGTGAGGAGGATGTGGGTGTTGATCCAGACCGCACCGAAGTCCAGGTCGCGGCTGAGCCGCATGGCCGTGCCGTGGTCGGACGTCCAGACGCTGGACGCCAGGGCGTATTCGACGTCGTTGGCCAGGTCGATTGCTTCGGCTTCCGTGCTGAACTTCTGCACGGTGATGACCGGGCCAAAGGTTTCCTTCTGCACGATGTCGTCCGTCTGCTTCGCGCCGGTGATGATGGTGGGTTCGAAGAAGAACCCCTTCTCGCCGGCGCGGTGGCCGCCGGTTTCGATCCGGCAGTGCGCGGGCAGCGAGTCGACGACGGCGCTGACCGCCTTGAAGTGGTTGACGTTGTTCAGCGGGCCGTAGTAGTTGTCCTCGTCGTTCTGGGAGCCGGTGTGCAGGGTCTTGGTGTGTTCCACCATGGCCGCCACGACGTCGTCGTGCACCGAGTCCTCCACCAGGACACGGGTGATGGCCGTGCAGTCCTGGCCCGCGTTGAAGAACGCGAACTCGGCGATGGCCGCGGCGCTCTTCTTGATGTCGGCGTCCTTGAAGACGATGGCCGGGGCCTTGCCGCCCAGTTCCAGGTGCGCCCGCTTGAGGCTCTTCGCGGCGCCCGAGGCGACGGCGATGCCGGCACGCACGGACCCGGTGATGGACACCAGGCCCGGGACTTTGTGCTCCACCATCAGCGCACCGGTTTCGCCGGTGCCGAGGATGACGTTCAGGACGCCGGCCGGCAGGATGTCCGCTGCCAGGCGGGCCAGGACCAGGGTGGATTCGGGCGTCGTGTCCGAGGGCTTCAGGACCACGGTGTTGCCGGCTGCCAGGGCGGGGCCGATCTTCCAGATGGCCATCAGGAACGGGTAGTTCCACGGCGCCACCTGGGCCACGACGCCGATCGGTTCGCGGCGGACGTAGGAGGTGTGGCCCTCGAAGTACTCGCCGGCGGACTTGCCTTCGAGGATGCGGGCCGCGCCGGCGAAGAAGCGCAGCTGGTCCGCGCCCGCGGCAACTTCCTCGGACGCGATGAGGGAACGGACCTGGCCGGTGTTGCGGTGCTGGGCATCGACCAGTTCGTCGCTGTTGGCCTCGATGGCGTCGGCGAGCTTGAGCAGCATGAGCTGCCGCTGCCCGGGGGTCACATGCTTCCAGGACTTGAAGGCGTCCCTGGCCGCGGCCATGGCGGCATCGACGTCGGCCTCCACGGACACGGGCGACTTGGCCACCACGTCGCCGGTCACGGGGTTCACGATATCGATCAGGCCCGTGCCCGCAGGCGTGACGAACTCCCCGTTGATAAAGTTCTGCAAGGTTTGAACCACGGTGTACAACCTCTTTCGTCCTGAATAGTGTGATGCGGCTGACTCGAGCCTATTCCAGCCCGACACAGCGGGGAATAGCCACCTGCACACCCTTGAACCGGTGCTTTAGTGCGATCGGCCAGCCTCCCGCTACCCTTGATCCATGGCAATTTCCCTCGCGGCGCTGCTGGCCGTGCAGTCTCTGGGACTCAAGAAATCCAGCCTCGCGGAGACCACTTCGCACCAGGACATCCGCTGGGTGGCGGTCACGGAACTCGAGGACCCGCAGCGCTTCCTCAACGGCGGAGAACTGGTGCTGACCACCGGGCTCCGGATGAAAAGTGCGCCCGAACAGCGCCGCTTTGTGCGCCAGGTCCAGCGCGCCGGCGCGGTGGGCATCGGCTTCGGCGTGGGTCTCTCGCACGACGCCGTCCCGCCGGCTTTGATCGCGGAAGCGAACCGCTGGGGGCTGCCGGTGGTCGAAGTGCCGTACGGCACCCCGTTCATCGCCATCAGCAAACTCGTGGCCGACGCGCAGTCCGCGGATCACTATTCCAAGCTTGAGCGGCTCATCGCCGGCCACCAGATCCTGGCCCGCGCGCTGCTGACCGGCGGCGGGCTGGCCGAACTCCTGCGGCACCTGGGCGGCATGCTCCGCACCGAGATCGCGCTCACCCAGTTCACCGCACAGCTGTACAAGAGCGGCAGCGAGCCACCGTCCGCGGACTCCTGGACCACCTATCCCATTCCCACCGGGCGCCGCGATGCCTGCACGCTCTGGGTGAAACAGCCGTTCGAGGATTCCGGCATCATCGGCTACGCGCAGAACCTCATCAGCGTGGAGCTCAACAACATGGTCAAGCAGCGCCAGGCCGAGCGGGCGCTCTGCGGGCAGGTGCTCGAGGACGTGATCCACGGAACCCTGGACACCAGCGAGGCCCAGCGCCGCCTCGCCGGAACGGGCATCAACAGCACGCGCAAGAACGTCGTGATTCTGGCCGGCTCTGAGGCGCACCACAAGCAACTGGTCAGCTCCTCACTGCCGCAGGTACTGGAGAACGCTGTGACCGCCGTCGTCGGAAAGGACCTGGTGACGGTGGTGCCCGACGACGGACGCGGTGCCACGGCGATGGCCCGGAGCCTCAGCGACCACCTCGCCGAGGCCGGCATCCACGCCACCATCGGCATCGGCGGCGCGTACACCAAGCCGAACGGCCTGCGCTGGAGCTACTTCGAGGCGCGTGACGCCGCCAGCCACGGGCTGCCGGTGAACGAGCCCGAACGGCTTAGCCTGACCTCCCTGCTCCTGGCGAGTGAGGACGTGCCGCTGGCGGACATGGCCAACGAATCGCTGGACCCGCTGCGCAGCTTTGACGCCGCCCACGGCGCCGAGCTGATGGCCACGCTGGAGAGCTACCTGAACAACAACGGCTCTGTTGCCGCGGTCGCCGAGGCGCTCACCCTGCACCGGAACACTGTCCGCTACCGGCTGGCGCAGATCACCGAACTCACCGGGTATGACCCCTCCGTAACCGCCGACCGGGTGCAGCTGTGGCTGGCCCTGGCGGTCGCCCGGCTGGGGGCGCGGCACGCCGGCTGAGCCGGTTCACCGGGGAGGTCGCGAATCGCCGCGCGGCCACAGCGCACCGCCCGGTCACAGGAATCCGCGGGCATAGCCGTCCAGCCGGCTCGCGAGTTCAACCGGGTTGCTCAGGGCCACCAGGTGTCCGCCCTGGATTTCGTCAATCCCCAGGCCCAGCCGGGTCCGGACCATCCGCCGTTGAAAGTCCACGGGGAAGAAGCGGTCATCGCGGCCAACCAGGACCCTGGTGGGCACGTCAGGCCAGCGGTCGATCTCGCAGCGCTGCTTGAAGGGCGTGCCGGAAGGAGCACGCTGCTCGGCGGCGCCCGCGGCGACAACCTCCGGTGGAACGTCGTGCAGGAAGTGCACACGCTCATCGAAATCACCGCTGCGCCCGTTCAGCCTGTCGTTGAGCTCGCGTGCCTGGGGCTGTCCGGTGGCCTCCCACCACTCGCCTGGCGTCTCACCCGGAAGAGGCACCATCGGATTAATCAGGACGATAAGCCGCACCGGTACGCGCCCCGCTACAACCGGAACCGTAAAGGCGCCCAGGGATTGGCCCACGAGGACCACATCGCGGTGATCACCGGTGGCCGTGACGACGGTCTCGGCGTAGTCCTGCAGTCCCAGGCGGGGGTCGTCCTCGCGGATGTCGACCGCAACGGCCTGGTGCCCCAGCCGTTCCAGCTCCGGAACCACCCGGTGCCAGTACCAGCCCACTCCCCCGGCACCCGGGACAAGAACGAAAGTGCTCACGTGCCCTCCTGCTGCTTTCGCTTGGCGCTGGCGCGCCTATTCGAAACGCACGGCGTTCCACTCGAGGATCCGCGGCTCCGCCAGTCCCTCGGTGGTGAACTGATCGCCGGCGATGAAGCGCATCACGACGAATTCCATGGACGCGATCCTACCGGCCGCCACCGGGCCCACGGGAGCCGCCGTCGGAAGCCTGCGAACGGTCCACCACGACCGTCCCTGCGGCCCCGTCCACGGTGACGGTGTCCCCGGTCCGAATCCGTACGGTTGCGTCGGGGACGCCGACGACGGCGGGAATTCCGTATTCGCGCGCCACCACGGCACCGTGGGAAATGGGTCCGCCCATTTCCATGACCAGTGCCCCCGCTGTCATGAACAGCGGTGTCCATCCCGGGTCAGTCGACGGGGCAACGAGGATTTCCCCCGGCTCCAGGTGGGCGCCGGCCGGGTCCAGGATGACCCTGGCTTTGCCCGTGACGGTGCCGGCCGAGGCCGGCGCCCCTGTGAGGGTTCCCGGCTGGCCGTCAGCAGACGGCCCTGCCTGGGCCTGCGCGGCCATGGCTGCCTCGACGTCGGTGCCATCGGAAAGCAGCAGGCGGGGGATGCGCCGGCGCCGCATTTCACGGTGGTAACCCTGGCGGCGTTCGGCGACCGGTCCGCGAAGGTCCGCGCCGCGCAATGCCACGCGGGCTTCGGCGAGGTCCAGGAAGAAGACGTCGCCGGGTGCCGTGATCCGGCCGGCGTCAGCGAGCTCCTCACCCACCTGCCGGAGCTGGCCGCGGAGGACGGCGAAGGCTGTGATCAGCCGGAACTTTGGGTACTCGCGCATGCCGGCGGTTTCCCGTGCGCGCCGCAGGCCGTGCGCCACGATTCGGCCGTACAGCCCGCCCCTGGCCCGGGCTGTGCGCGCGGCCAGCTCGGCAACCTTGGCGTCGGCCTTTTCCGCGGCCCGTTGGAAGAGCCGGTCCGGCGCGAGCTCCGGGTCGGCCAGCTTCAGGTAGTTGGCCAGGACATTGATGATGTGGGCGGGGTCCTCGCCCCACCGGGGAACACCGAGGTCAATTTCGGCCACGGCGCGGTGTCCGTACTTGGCGAGGAAGCCGCGCAGCGCGCCCTGGCAGACGGCGGGCAATGTCCCTTCTACGTACCGGCTGGCGAGTAACTGTGGCTCTTCCTCCGTGAGTGCGCGGACCGAGTCCGGGTCCTCCCGGATTGAGGTGGCCGTCCGCCAGAGCTCCAGATCCATCTCGGTGGTCACATTGTGCGGCAAGCCGCGCAGTACCGCCTGCAGCTCGCCGGCCTGCACAAGCCGTCCCAGCAACAGCCGGGCGAGGCCCAGCCAGGCATACCCGGCGGCCGCCGGTGGCAGTACCCGCATCACGGCGGGCGTGATCTCCTTGGTGAGGACGCGTTCCACGAAATCGAGCCGCCGGGCGCCGGTGACAGGCTCCGGCAGCACCAGCATCCGGTCCATCTCACGGTCCGCTTCCCTGACCCGTTCCAGCGCGGCGGCGGGATTAGCCATCGCGCGCAGGACGTCCCCAACCAGGCCAAAGGGCGGCGAGGCCCGGAGCCCGGACTTCAGCGACGCCAGCCTGGGAGCCCTCGTGAGGGCGAAGCGGGGGTCGGCCGCCAGATACGCCAGCACATCGACGGATCTGGCATCGGCTACTTTCATGGCTCTCAGCAGGCCGCGCCTGCCGCCCCTGGTCCGCAGCAGGGACGTGACATCGACAAACATGCGCATCCCGGCCTGGGCGGAACTGTAAGGAGCCGGTCCGCCGCCGGTGGCAGTCGGCCGGTAGCTGTCGCTCATGAGCGTGAACGAAGCCAGGCCCATGGGTGTCAGCGGCCGGGTCAGCCCCTGCAGGAGGCTGGCGCACAGGTAGGCCCGGGTCCCGCCGTCGTGGTTTTGGGGCTCGGGCAGCGGAAACAGTGTGGTGATCGGACGGGACTGCACCACCGTGATCCCGCCGCCCGGTTCGATAGCCCATTCCAGGTCCTGCGGATCCCCGTACAGCTCCTCCACACGGGTCCCGACCCTGGCCAGAGAGCGGATCTGCTCATCCGTCAGGCACGCCTGCCCCGCGCCGTCCTGCCGGTGCAGCAACCTGGTCCCGCCGCCCGGAGCGGGCCGGCTTTCGCTGAGTTTGTCACCCAAGCTGCGCTGGAGGATCTCCCCGGTGGCTGCATCGACCCTGAAATGATCCGGGTTCACAGCCCCGCTGACCAGCGTCTCGCCGAGTCCGGGCGCGGCGTCGATCACGGTTTCCTTGCGCCGGCCCGTCAGCGGATTCGCCGTGAACATCACCCCGGCCACGCCCGCGTCCACCATTTCCTGAACAACGACGGCGATCCCGACCGAGCGCTGGTCAATCCCGTGATCTGCGCGGTAGGCCACGGCCCGGTCCGTCCACAGGGAAGCCCAGCAGCGGCGGACCGCATCCAGCAGCCCATCGGGACCCACGACATTGAGGTACGTGTCCAGTTGGCCGGCGAAGCTGGCCTCGGGGAGGTCCTCGGCGGTGGCGGAGGAACGCACGGCCACCGGAGTGTCCTCGCCCAGGTCAGCGTAGGCGGCAAGGATCGCTTCGACGTCGCCCTCGGGCAGGGAAACCGCCGCCAGCCTGCTGCGAGCCTGCTCCGGCGGCCCGGAAGGATCCACTCCGGCGGCGGCCGCTACCTCCCGGTACGCCGTGGTGGTGATGCAGAAGCCGCGCGGGACCGGCAGCCCGGCAGCCAGGAGCACACCGAGGTTGGCAGCCTTGCCGCCCACCTCGGGCACCATGCCGGCGTCCACCCGGGCCAGGCTGATGACTGTGTCCCCCGGGCGCGATGGATGCCGGTCTGCGTGCTCATCCACCGGCCGCCTGCTATCCCACTCCGCGCCGAATGGCCTTCCGGGACTTCCGGTGCGCCTTGCGGTACTTGGCTTCGGCCTTGGCGGCGCTCTTTTGTTCCCGCTTCAGGAGCGAGGCGTAGGCCGCGTCCAGGGTTTCCGGAAGGTCGGGGCCACCGGCGAGCTTCCCCAGGAAAATCCGCGCCATCACGCCGTCGTGGTGGTCGCCGAGGATCGTCTGCTGTTTGTGCGCCGCCTTGGCCAGCCTGGCGGCACGCCGGCCAAAGACGGGATCCACGGTTTCAGCGGCGTGCCGCAGCCGTTTGGCGTCCTTCCGCACCTGGTGCAGCGCGGTTTCGTGCGCCGTGGCATCTTTGAGTTCCATGCCAGGCTTTTCACCGGCCCCGTCCTTGACCCGCACAGCCGCTTTGTGGGCGCGGCGCAGCCGTCTGGCCGACTTGCCCACCAGCTTACGGGCGGCCTTGCGCGCGGGTGCCGCAGCGGCCGGTCGGAGCGGCGGGTGGTCACGGAAATCTTCGAGGTCGTCGAGGAGGCGGAAGTAGCGGTCGGCCCGGAGCACCTCCTGCGTTTTGCGGTAGCCGGCGTCCAACCTGGTGCCCAGTTCCCGCTCGATCCGCCGTTTCACGTCGTCGGCCGCCTCGCCCGGCGGCAGCTTCCCGGCGTGCGTCCGCAGCCGGTCCAGCATGACTTCGGCGTCGCGGGGCGTGCCGAGGATCTGGCCCAGCCACTTGAGCTCGTCGCGCAGCCTGCCCACCGCGCCCTGGCCGTAAAGCTTCCGGTATACCGCGAGCGCCGACCGCACGCGCCGTATGGCCGAACGCATGGCATGGACCGCATCCGGCTCCTCCAGCCGCACCCGGGCGTCGTTGGCCAGGATTTCGCTGATCTGCCCGGCCAGGTATACGCGTACGACGGCGGACGCCGGCCACTTCTTGCCCGGTTTCCTGCCGCCGGGCTGCTTCGCGTCGCCGGCAGTGACTGCCGTGCCGTCAGTGTGGGCAGCGCCCTCAGGTTCTGAAGTGCCAGGGGCCGTCGGCGCCGCCGCCCCCAGTGCCCGCCGCAGCTTGGACTCGTGCGCTGACGGCCGGGCACCGGCCGCGGCCAGCACCGCCCCGGCTGCCTTGAACACCCCGGGCTGGCCGTGAACCAGCTCGAGTTCCCATTCCCGCCACTGCTGCTTTTGGCCTTCCGGGTTCCCACCCGATCCATGAAGGAGCTCCGCTTCCACCGTGTCATCGGCAAAGTCGGCGAGGTGCACGCCGTCGTCCGCGTACAGCGCACGGGTAGTGCGCCGGGTGTTCAGGCGGGCCACGGGCACGGGATCCGATCCGCGGAGGTAGGCGTGCAGGTGGGCCAGCAGTTTCTCCGGAACGACGTCGGCCTGCCCGAGCGGGGCGTGAATCTCCCGGCGCGGTCCCGGCCCCTCCTCTGGCCCTGATGCTGGATCCGGTGGCAGCTTTACGTGCCAGCCGGCATCGGCCCCGCCACTGCGCCGCCGCAGGGTGATGCGGCGGGAGGCGAGAACCAGGTCCTCCGTGTCGAAGTAGACGGCTTCAAGTTCAGCTTCGTGTGGTTCAGACACGCTGCCCACACCGGGGATGGCGGCAAGGTCGGGCAACACCGAGCCGTCGTCGACATCGTACTTCTTCTCCGTTTCGAGGCCTTCGACGGTCATGGCTGGGCGGCGTCCTTTCCCATTGCCGGGTTGCTGCGCTCGATGCGCCTGCTGGCCTGAGTCTATGCCCGGGCCGGGGTGTCCGCGAGAGTTTCCCCACAAAGTTCTAGACATCAAACGTCAAACGTCTAACGTTAAGGGATGGCGACCACTTCCTCAGCACCCCCGACCACTGCCACACACCCTGCCAAGCCGCGCACCGCCGTCGTCGCCGGTGTTGTTGCCCTGGTGCTCATCGGCCTGAACCTGAGGGCCGGGATCACCGGCGCATCGGCCCTGCTGCACGATTTGCAGCAGGTTCTGGGCTACGGGCCGCTGGTCGCCTCGCTCATCCCTTCCATCCCGACGCTGTGCTTCGCCGTGGCCGGAGCGGCGACATCGTGGCTGACCGGGAAGCTCGGCGTCGAGAAGGCCATCCTGCTCTCGCTCGGCATGCTGGCAGCCGGGCTGCTGGTCCGGGGCATTCCCACCACCGGCATGCTGGTGATTGGCACGGTGGTGGGGATGTCCGGCCTGGCTGTCTGCAACGTGTCCATGCCGTCCTTCATCCGGGAGCACTTCGCCGCGCGCACCTCGCTCATGACGGCCGTCTACACGGTGACCATGACCAGCGGCGCCACCGTCATGGCTGTACTCGTGGTTCCGCTGTCGCAGCTGCTGGGGTCGCCGTCGGCAGGGCTGGGCACCATCGGGATCCTCGCCCTGTCCGCATTCCTGGGCTTCCTGCCCGTGACGCTGCACGCCCACCGCAACACCGTCCGGAGGGCGGCCGGACACGTCTCACCGTGGCCGCTGCTGCGCACCAAGACCGGGCTGCTGCTCACCGGAATCTTTACCCTGCAGGCACTGCTCGCCTACGCGCTGCTCAGCTGGTTCCCGTACATGCTCACCACCATGGGCCTCAGCCCGGCGGACAGCGCCCTCATGTTCGGGGTGATGCAGCTGGTCTCGGTCCCTGCCGGCATGACGCTGATCGCCATCGGCTCCCGCCCGCGGATGCTGCGCCCCGCCGTCTACCTGGCCACCCTGACCATGACGGCCGGCGTTGCCACGCTTCTTTTCCTTCCCGTCTCACTGGCCGTCATCCCGGCGGTACTGCTGGGCTTCGGCCTGGGCATCTTCCCCCTGGTGATGGTGATCATCAGCCGCAGCGGCCGGAACACCGCAGAGACCACGGCCCTGTCCACGCTGGCGCAGTCCACCGGGTACCTCCTGGCCACCGTGGGGCCGTTCGGCATGGGCCTGCTGCACAGTGCGACAGGCAGCTGGACGCTGCCGCTGGCCCTGCTCCTGGTCATTGCCCTGGTGCAGATCGTCGTGGCGCACCTGCTCAGCAGCGGCCGGGCTGCGGGAGTGAGCATGACCGGCACGGGCACGGCCGGAACCAGCGCCACCGGAATGGAAGAATAGGACGCCATGACCCTCAGCACGTCGCACCGCCAGCCGCTGGCGGACGAAGTCACCGCCAAACTGCGCGGGATGATCCAGACCGGCGAGTGGCCGCTGCAGCAGCGCATACCCTCGGAGACCGAGCTCATGTCCGGCCTGGGCGTGTCCCGCGGGACGCTCCGCGAAGCGGTCAAGGCATTGGCCCACAGCGGCATGCTCGAGGTCCGCCGCGGCGACGGGACCTACGTCCGCGCCACCAGCGAAATCTCCGGAGCCGCCCGCCGACTCTACAAGGAACACACAAACGAGCACATCCTGGAGGTCCGCGTGGGGCTGGACACGCAGGCTGCCCGCCTCGCCGCCCGGCATGCAACGGCCGACGACGTCGCCGCCATGCGCGCGCTGCTCACCGAACGTGACACTGCCTGGAACGCCGAAGACTACGCAGGCTGGGCGCGCGCGGACTGGGGCTTCCACGAGCGGCTGGCGCAGGCGTCCGGCAACCCCCTCCTGCACGAGCTGTATGTCAGCTTCGGCGACGTGTTCCACGCCGACCTGCTCAAGCAGCACCTGCGCCCCGGCTTCAACGGCCTGCCGGACGCGGGCCATGGCGAGCTCGTGGATGCCGTCGAAGCACGTGACGGCGACGCCGCCGTGGCCAGCGTGCACCGGAACCTCAACTCGTGCTCGGAGTGGCTGCAGGAATAACGGGCTTACGCCCGGCCGCCGTCGTCCGTTGTTGGCCGATGAGCCGGACCACGGCTCGAATGGCGGGTGCAACATGGTAAGCACACTTACTAACGTTACGGTACCCCGTAATATCAACGGTTCTGTGCGTAAAATCAAGGCCATGGGATCATCAGGAACACTCTTCGGCTGGGCATTCGGCGACTCCGAGCGCGAGGACGACCAGGCTTATGTAGACGGGCTGAAGGGCGAGGCGCTGGCGAACGCAACGCAGGCCGCCAAGAGCAAGGGCTTCGACGTCGACGCCGGCTCGGAAGTATTCACCGTCCTCAGCGCGGGCGACGCGCTCGTCGACATCGAGACGGCACCCGACGACCTCGTGGTGCGTTGCACGGTAAGACTCGTGGGTGAGGGCTCTGAGCGCATCCACGCGGAAGGGCCGATGAACGGCTAAACCGCAGGTGGCTGCACGCAGCGCGGCGCAAAGCCGGGTAAAACGCAGGACGGCAAGGCGGGAACGGCGAACCGGAGGGCATGACGGACAACGACTCAACGATCAGCGAGGCGGCCGACGCCGCGGAGGCTGCATCGAACACCAAGGCGCTCGACGTCGTCGCGCGTTCCGGTTTCGCTGTCATGGCCCTGCTGCACATCATCGTGGGCGCCATCGCTATTGCCCTGGCCTTCGGGCATCCCGGCGAGGCCGAGCCCACCGGCGCCATCGAACAGCTGGCAGCCAATCCCTGGGGCCCGGCACTCATGTGGGCCGGCATGGTCGGCTGTGCGGGCCTCTCGCTCTGGCAACTGAGCGAGGCGACCCTCCGGGCCCGCCATCTGCCCCGGGGGGAACGGATCGGGAAGCTGATCTCCTCCGGCTTCCTCGCGATTGCGTACGGCAGCGTCGGGCTCAGTTTCGGCGGCTTTGCGGTGGGGCTTCGCGGTGACTCCGGCGAGTCCACGAGGGACGTCAGCGCGGCCCTGCTCACCAATCCCCTGGGCGGAGTCATCCTCGGCGCCCTGGGCCTCACCGTCATCGGCGTAGGCATCTACTTTGTGGTGAAGGGCCTCCGGCGCGGCTTCAAGGAGGAGCTCTTCCACTTTGACGGTACCCGCCGGGGCAAACTTATCGATTCCCTGGGTGTGACCGGGCACGTGGCCAAAGGCATCGCGTTGTTCCTCGCTGGCCTGCTCTTCACCATCGCTGCCGCCAAGCACACCCCCGACGAATCCACCGGCCTCGACGGCAGCCTGAAGGCCCTCCGCGACCACGAGTACGGGCCCTACCTGCTGTTTGCCATCGGTGCCGGCTTTATTTGCTACGGAATTTTCGCCCTGGTCCGGTCAAAGTTCGGCAGGATGTAGCCATGAACGCAGCCTCCCGGCGCCGGGGGCCCGCCGACGAAAGGAACACCATGTCAACCGTCACGCAGGTTTTCAATGCACCGGCTTCGGCAGTCTGGCGAGTGATAGCGGACGGCTGGCTCTATTCCGGCTGGGTGGTGGGTGCCTCGCGAATCCGCGACGTGGATGCGCGCTGGCCGGAAGTCGGTGCCCTGCTTCACCACTCCGTGGGCGCCTGGCCGCTGCTCATCAACGATTCAACCAAGGTGACGGCGGCGGAACCGGAGCGCCGGCTGGAACTGATCGCGCGCGGCTGGCCGATCGGCGAGGCCAAGGTGATCCTGACCATCGAAGACCTCGGTGGGCAGTGCAGGGTCACGATGATCGAGGACGCTGTCCGCGGCCCGGGCCTGGCCGTTCCCAAGGTCCTGCGGGATCCGCTCATCACGGTGCGCAACCGCGAAACCCTGCAGCGACTCGAGCTCATGGCCGCCGGGGGTGCTGGAGCTTAGCGACCGGAGATTAAAACACCGTGGGCCCACACCCGCAGGGAAACCTGCGCGTGTGGGCCCACGTTGCATCAGCAGTTAGACGCTGGCGGCGATCCCGTCGCGGGAGATGGAAACCATGTCCTCACGCGGCACCACCTTGATGCGCTCACGCACAACCTCAACGCCGTGCGAGCCGCCGGCAGCGGTGGCCTCGGCGCCCAGGGCGAGCTCGTGGGCATCCAGTGCCAGCCAGCCTTCCCAGGTGGTGTACTCCACGCCGCGGCTTTCGAGCAGGTCGACGACTGCGCTGGCAGCGGGTGCCTCGGCAACCGGCAGGTTCTCCCGGTCTTCCAGCAGGAACGTCACAGTCTCGAGGGCATCGCCCTTCGTGTGGCCGATCAGGCCGACAGGTCCGCGCTTGATCCAGCCGGTGGCGTAGATGCCCGGGACGTGCTCGCCGGAGGCGTCCAGGACGCGGCCGCCGGCGTTCGGGACGACGCCCTTCTTGTGGTCAAACTCGATCTCCGGCAGGGCGGAGCCAAAGTAGCCGATGGCACGGTAGACGGCCTGGACCGGGTAGTCGACGTACTCGCCGGTGCCGCGGGCGTTGCCCGTGCCGTCCAGTTCGGTGCGTTCAAACTTCATGCCGCTGACGCGCCCGGGGTTCTCGGCGTCGTCGTAAATTTCCACCGGGCTGTGCAGGAAGTGCAGGTGCAGGCGGCGGGAGGCCTTGAGCTCGGAGACGTCCTCGGGCTGCTCGGCGATCCAGTTGGTGAGCGTCCCGACCATGGTCTTGGTCTGGTTGTTGCTCTGGATCTGGCGGTCGGATTCCTCGTCGAACTCGAAGTCCTCCGGGTACAGGATGATGTCCACGTCCTTGGAGTGGGACAGCTCGCGCAGTTCCAGCGGGGTGAACTTGACCTGGGCGGGGCCACGGCGGCCGAAGACGTGGACGTCGGTGACGGGCGAGTTCTTCAGGCCGGCGTAGACGTTGTCCGGGATCTCGGAAACCAGGAGATCGTCCGCGTGCTTGGAGAGGACGCGGGCCACGTCGAGGGCCACGTTGCCGTTGCCGATCACAGCGATTTCCGTGGCGTCCAGCGGCCATTCGCGGGACACGTCCGGGTGGCCGTCGTACCAGGACACGAAGTCCGCGCCGCCGTAGGAACCGTCCAGCTCGATGCCCGGGATGTTCAGGTCGGCGTCCTTGATGGCGCCGGTGGCGAAGATGACGGCGTCGTAGTGCGCGCGCAGGTCCTCGATGGAGATGTCCGTGCCGTAGTCGACGTTGCCGAAGAAGCGGATGTCGCCGCGGTCCAGGACCTTGTGCAGGGCGTTGACGATGCCTTTGATGCGCGGGTGGTCCGGGGCCACACCGTAGCGGATCAGGCCGTAGGGTGCCGGGTAGCGGTCGAAAAGGTCGATGCTCACGGTCAGCTCGCCGCTCTTGACGGCCTCGCTCTTGGTGAGGATGTCCGCTGCGTAGACGCCGGCCGGGCCGGATCCGATGACGGCCACGCGCAACGGGCGGGCGGCGGTTCCTACGGTGGTGGTGGTTGACACGGCTGTGTTCCTTTTCTTCGGTCCCGCCCAACTGACTCGCATTTGTTGTCGTTTTGAGGGCTCATAACGACAACAACTGCCAGCTAGTTGGGACTCGGGGGCTAGGGGGTGAGAACGCGGGTGGTGCTGGTGCGGGGTCTGTTGGGGCTGGTGGTGCTGTAGTCGGCGGTTTTGAAGTGCGACGGCGCGAAGGGGCTGACGCGGACAACGTCACCGATGACGATCACTGCAGGATTGGCGACGCCGGCGGCCTCGGCCTGGTCGGCGATGGTGCCGAGGGTGCCGATGGTGACGCGCTGGTCCGGCAGGTAGCCGTTTTCCACAATACCAACTGGCGTGTCACCGGGCAGGCCGGCGTTGCCGAGGGCGGCCGCGGATTCGCGCAGCTGGCCGACGCCCATGAGGAGCACAACGGTGTGGTCGGCGCGGGCCGGGACCTCGGACAGCTCCTCATGGCCGGTGACCACACTGAAACCCTTCGCCAGGCCGCGGTGCGTGACCGGGATGCCGGCGGCCGCCGGGACGGAGATCGCGGAGGTCACTCCGGAAACCACTTCCACCTCAACGCCGTGCTGGCGGCAGAATTCGGCTTCCTCGCCGCCGCGGCCCAGGACGTAGGGGTCGCCGCCCTTGAGGCGCACCACGCGGTGGCCCTGCAGCGCCTCTTCGACCAGGATCCGGTTGATTTCGGCCTGCGGCACGGGGTGGTGGCCGGGGGTCTTGCCGACCTCGATGACGCGGACGTCCGGCGCAAGTTCGTTGAGCAGTTCGCGGGGGCCGAGGCGGTCGGCGACCACGACGTCGGCCTGGCCGAGCAGCCGGCGGCCGCGGACGGTGATGAGGCCGGTGTCGCCGGGGCCGCCGCCGACAAGGGCGACCGATCCCCGGTGGGCCCGGCGGCGGCGCAGCGGCAGGTCGCCGGATTCCAGGGCGGTGGCGACGGCGTCGCGCAGGGCCATGGCACGGCGCGGGTCTCCCCCGGCGTTGACGGCGATCTTGACGTCGTCCACCACGGCGACGGCGGGCGTCCAGGCGGCGGAGGTCTCGTGGTCGGAGGCGTTGACGCACCAGACACGCTGTGCCTCGGCGTCCGAAGCTACTCGGGTGTCCACGGCGGGATCGCCGGTGGCGGTCTGAACGAACCAGACGCCGTCGACGTCGTCGGAGCGGTAGGTGCGGGGCTCCCAGGTGAGAAGGCCGGCGTCGGCGAGTTCGCGGAGCGCGGCGGTGGCGTCCGGGGCAACGACGGTGACGCGGGCACCGGCGTCGAGCAGGCCCTTCGCGCGGCGCGCAGCAACGCGTCCGCCGCCCACCACCAGGACGGGGCGGCCGAGGAGACGCAGCGCCGTCGGGTATATGTCCTGAATTGCCATGAATCAACGGTAGGGCTGTGTTACGGGACCGACCAATGGCGCGGAAACACCAGTTCACGCAAGGTAACGCTGCGTCACATTGCGACAAAACCTTCGGGGCCGTCCGAAGCGAAATGCGCGGCCAAAAAAATGTCTGTGACCGGCCCTACAATAACTGGGATCGGGATCTCCGATCGGTCTCAACATGGGGGAAGGGGACAATTGTCTCTGCACGAAAATATCCGTACGCGGACGCGCCCTGGTCTTCTGACCAGGAGCATTGCCACAGCCGGCAGCATGGCCTTGCTTGCCGGACTCCTGATGGCTCCGGCAGCACAGGCGCTGCCGATGGAAACAGGCACTGTCACGGAGCCCGCACCGGCTCCGTCTGACCTGCCAACGGAAACACAGCCAGCAGCCGAAACCACTCCGACGGAAACAGTCCCTGCGGAAGTGACGCCCACAGAGGCGGCACCCACCCAAACTGCGCCCGCGGAAGTACCGCCTGCCGAGGTAACACCAGCGGAAACGGTGCCCACGGAAGTGGCACCGGCCGCCCCTGAAAACACCAGCCTTCCGGTTATTGAGGGGGACCCCGTCGTCGGCGGCACCCTCACGTCCACGGGCGGTCAGTGGAGCGACAACGCAGGCTGGATCCAGTACAGCTGGATCGTCGACGGCGTTGCCGTCCAGACCCAGGGTCATGCCGTCGGCGAGGCCGATGTCCTGAGCATCGTCCCGTCCATGGCCGGCAAGAGCGTCCAGCTCTCTGTCGTGGCGTCGTCGGATGCCCAGTCTCCCGGAACCGAAGCGGCAGCCGCGGCTGTCACTGTACGCCCGGCCGCCTTCACGGGGGTTGTTTGGAGCAACGCCGTTGCCGGCAAGCCCGCCGTCGGCCAGCTGCTGTCTTTGAGCACTCCGCAGTGGGATAACTCTGCCAGCCAGGGAGCTCTGGCCTATCAGTGGTTCCGCGGTGCTTTGGCCATCGGATCGGCCACAACCTCGCGTTACACAGTCACGGCCGCCGATGTCGGACAGAAGCTGTGGGCCAAAGTGACCGTGTCCGCTCCTGGCTTCACCACGGTGGAACTGTCCTCGACCCAGGTCACCGGAGTCTCCGCGACCTTCGTAACCGCACCCGTGCCCACCGTCAGCGGAACCGCCCGCGTGGGCCAGGTGCAGACGGCGAACGCAGGAACGTGGGCTCCCGGCGGTGCCGTGCTGTCCTACCAGTGGTACCGCGGAACGGCGGCCATCGCGGGCGCGGTCGGCCGCACGTACACCACTTCCGCGGCCGACTACGGGAAGGCCCTCAAGGTGCGGGTGCGGGCAACCAAAGCCGGCTTCGTCACGGTTGACCGCTTCTCCGCCGCACGCACCATTGCGGCCGGGACCATTGTTGCCACCAAGCCCCTGACCGTGGTGGGAACCCACCGCTACGGCAACACCGTTAAGGTCTCGCAGGGCTGGCCGGCCGGCACCACAATCCGTTACCAGTGGTACAGGAACGGCGTAGCAGTCAGGGGCGGCACCGGGTACGCGCTGTACTTCAACCCGAGCTACATCGGCTCACGGGTGAACGTGAAGGTCACGGTTTCCAAGCCCGGCTATGCAACACGGTCTGTCTCCACCGGCGCAATTACTGTCGGCAGGGCACTGATCAACCTGAAGACCGCGCCGAGGATTACCGGCGGGACTTCCCTGGGGTCTGTCCTCACGGCCAACGTCGGGACCTACTCCCCCGCGCCGTCGGCCTACGCGTACCAGTGGTACCGCAACGGTGCCGCCATCTACGGCGCGCGCTACCGCACCTACCGCCTCACCGCCGCGGACAACGGCCGGTCCATCACGGTCCGCGTATCCGCCAGCTTGATCTACTCGGACACCCGGGTCACGATGAGCCCGGCACTGAAGCTGCCGGTCTGGGCTGTGACGGTGCTTCGCGGCGACGGCACATACCGGGTGGGAACACAGATCAAGCCGGGGTTGTACAAGTCCACCGGCGGATCCTTCTGCTACTGGGCACGGCTTCGCGGGTTCTCGGGAAACGTCAGTGACATCAAGGCGAATTACGTCGGTTCAGGAGTCGCCTACGTGCAGATCCTTCCCGGTGACGTCGGTTTCGAGACCCGTGGCTGTGGCGCCTGGACCACCGTTCCGTCCACCGGGGCAAGGGCCACAAGCATCACCAAAGATGGAATCTACCGGGTAGGTATCGACATCCTGCCGGGGGACTATTACGGCTATGGCACCGGTGATTCCTGCTACATGGCGCTGTTGACCGGCTTCGGCGGAACCCTTAATGACATCTATGACAACTACTTCGGGTCCGCATGGATTGACGTAACCATCCCCTCTTGGGCGAAGGGCTTCGAAGTCCACGGCTGCGGGACACTGGCTCAGTAGTGGCAAAGATCCGCGGCTGACCTTCGGTTAGCAGAAAGCCCGACGGCGGGAGTCGCCGTCGGGCTTTCGGGTTCAGTCTGAGGTGCTAGCGGGTGCTGCCTGCGAGCAGGCCGCGGCGCTGGAGCAGGCGCTTCTCGATGGGCGCGAACACCAGCAGCTCGATCAGGATGCCAACGGCCAGGATCAGGAGGATCGCGGACATCACGATGGTCATGTCGGCGAGGTCGCGGCCCTGGTTCAGCATGGAGCCGAGGCCGAAGCCGATGGTACCGCCCACCGCAATGATTTCCGCGGCCATGAGCGAACGCCAGGAGAAGGCCCAGCCTTGCTTGAGTCCGCTGAGGTAGCCCGGAAGTGCTGCGGGAAGGATGATCTGCACGGCCATTTGCAGCCGCGAGGCGCCCAGGACGGTGCCCACGCTGCGGTACTGCGGCGGGATCTGGTCCACGCCGGAGATCAGGCCGTTGATGATCGACGGGATGGCGCCCATGAACACCACGAAGTACACCGTGGCGTCGGTGAGACCGAACCAGATGATGGCGGCCGGCACCCACGCAACAGACGGCAGAACCTGAAGGCCCGAAATCAGCGGACCGAACGCCCTGCGCAGCGGAGCCACCTGAGCCAGGAGCAGCCCGACCGGGGTGGCGATCGCGACACTGATCAGGAACCCCAGGAGGCCGCGCTGCAGCGACGTCCAGACGGCCTCCTGCAGCGATCCCTCGGCCCACAGCGTGCCGAACTGCTCCAGCACATCCATGGGGCCGGGCACCTGGTCGCGGCGCTTGATGCCCAGCGAGACGTAGAACTGCCAGATGATGATGAGCACCACGACGGCGGCGACCGGCAGCAGGACGCGGCTCCAGTCAACCCGGGCCTTGCGGACCGCGTCCGACTGCAGCGAGTCCAGCCCGGATTCCAGTTCGCGCAGGTCCGCCGAGCCCGTGGAGGACCGGGTCAGCGCGGCGTGGACCTTCGTGGATTCGTTGGTTGAGCCTGTCGAAACCTTGGTCTCGACGGCCTCGACCAGCGGGGACTCGGTCGTTTCGGGCGACTCGGCCACGGGAGATGGGTTACTTGGCATGGCGGCGGATCTCCTCTCGCAGCCGGGCGGTGATGACCCCGGTCAGCTGTCCGGCAAGACCGGCGTCGGTACGGTGTTCTTCGGTGACTTCCCATTCCTGCACCACACGGCCGGGCCGGGATGACAGCAGCAGGACGCGCTGGCCCAGCCGGACGGCTTCACGGACGTTGTGCGTCACAAAGACGATGGTGCGTCCGGTTTCCTTCCAGATGCGCTCGAGTTCGTCGTGCAGCAGGTCGCGGGTGATGGCGTCCAGGGCCGCGAACGGCTCATCCATGAGGAGCAGCTGGCGGTCCTGCGCGAGCGAGCGGGCCAGTGCCACGCGCTGCCGCATGCCGCCGGACAGCTCGTGGGGACGCCGGTCCGCAGCTTCGGCCAGGTGAACCAGGTCCAGCAGTTCCTCGGCCTTCACCCGCCGCTCGGCCTTGCCGAGCCCGCGCAGCTTCAGCGCCAGCTCCACGTTTTCACGGGCGGTGAGCCACGGGAACAGGGCGGAGTCCTGGAACATGAAGGCGGCGCCGTCGCTGGGCACCTCAAGGGCGCCCGACGTCGGGAGTTCCAGTCCCGCCATGATGTTCAGCAGGGTGGATTTGCCGCAGCCTGACGCACCGAGGAGGGCGACGAATTCGCCCTTGCCGATGGTGGCGTTGACGTCGTCCAGCACCGGGGCGCCTTCGCCGAAGCGTTTGCCCAGGTTTTCCAGTACGACTGGCATGGTCCCGTCCTTTGTTCGTGGTGCGTTAAATGCGGCGGTGCAGATGCGGGCCGGACTAGTCCTGGCCCAGCCCTGCAGCTGTGGTTTTTTCCGTGGCCACTGTGTTCAGCGCCCGGAGGTCGAAGAGGCCGTTGAGGTCGGCCTGCTTGGTGGTGCCGGCGTCCACGCCGTCCTGCAGCAGCTTCTTATACGCTCCGGCCAGCGGGTCCACCGTGAACACGATGTTCTTCAGCGAACGGTCGATGACGTTCTGCGCCAGTGCCTTGCCGGCATCCTGTTTGAGGGCAGCGTTGACGACGGCGGCCTTCTCGGCGGCCGGAGTATCGTTCAGCCATTTCACGGCCTCCACGTGGCCCTTGAGCAGGGCCTCCACGGTCTGCGGGTGCTCCGCGGCGAACTTCCTGTTCACGATCAGGATGGTGGTGGGGAACTCACCGGGCTTGCCGGTCAGCGAACCGTCCCACAGGTCCTTCTCGTCCACCAGGACCTTCGCGCCGGCCTGGAGCACCAGACGGGAAGCCCACGGCTCAGGCAGCCACGCGCCGTCGAGCTTGCCGTCCTGGAACAGCTTCAGGGTCTGGGCGTTCTCGGTGGGGTTGATCGCAACGTCCCCGCCGCCGTCGGTGTTGGTCTTGTAGCCCTGCTTGCCAAGCCAGGCGCGAAGCGCCACGTCCTGGGTGCCGCCGAGCTGCGGCGAGGCGAGGGTCTTGCCCTTGAGGTCAGCCGCGGTCTTGATCTCCGGCTTGACCACCAGCTGCGCGCCGCCGGAGGCCGCCCCGGCGATGATGCTGATGGATTCGCCCTTGCTCTTGACGAACGAGTTGATGGCCGGGTTCGGGCCGATGTAGGTGGCGTCGATCGCGCCGGCGTTCAGTGCCTCGATAGCGGCCGGACCGGCGTTGAACACCTGCGTGCTCAGCTTGGTGCCGCCGAGCTCCTTGGCGATGAAGCCCTGCTTCACGCCGACCAGCGCCGGGGCGTGGGTGATGTTCCCGAAGTAGCCCAGCTTCAGCTCGGCCGCGGGGGTGCCCGCTGCGTCAGGGGCCGCCGAGGCATTGGAATCCCGGGCCACCGCCGACGCCACAATCGCTCCCACGCTGATCAGCAGGACGAGGCCGACGGCCAGCGCGACTTCCAGGGTGCGGCGGCGCTTGGGCGTCTGGCTTTCGCCGGCCACAATGCGGATCATGCCCGGCCTGGAAGTACTCATGGATTCACCATAGGGACTGGCATAAACGGGGTTCAACGGAGCGGAAACCCGGGGTCACGCAGGTTCATGCAACGTCACATTCAGCCACAAAAATCCGCCTGCCCGCGGGCCCGTGAAATTTCGGGGCTAATCCCCCTTGACATTGACCAGCTGGCGCAGCCGGTGCCGCACCTTCACCAGATCGGCGGCGTCACGCATGACCTGGTCGATGGGCTTGTAGGCCGCCGGGATCTCGTCGATGAACGCCTCGGTGGCCCGGAACTCGATCCCGTGCATGGCCTCCTTCAGCTGGGCCAGCGAGAAGGCCTTGCGCGCAGCAGTACGCGAATACTCCCGGCCGGCTCCGTGCGGCGAGGAGTTCAGGGAAGCCGTGTTGCCGAGCCCTTCCACGACGTAGGACGCCGTCCCCATGGACCCGGGAATCAGTCCGGGGTCGCCAACTTCCGCCTTGATGGCGCCCTTGCGTGACACCCAGACGGACTTCCCGTAGTGCGTTTCCTGCTGGGTGAAGTTGTGGTGGCAGTTGATCCGCTCCGTCTCCTTGACGGTTCCGCCGACCCAGTCGCTGAACTGCCGGATCACACGGTCCATCATTTCCTCGCGGTTCAGGAGGGCGAAGTGCTGGGCCCAGCGCAACTCCTTGATGTACCGCGTGAACTGCGGCGTACCCTCCTCCAGATACGCGAGGTCCCGGTCCTCCAGGCTGATGTGCTTGTCGCGGGCCACTCCTTGCGCCACCTCGATGTGGTGCTGGGCGATCTTGTTGCCGACGCCCCGTGAGCCGGAATGCAGGAACAGCCACACGGCGTCGGTCTCGTCGGTGCAGACCTCGATGAAGTGGTTGCCGGAGCCCAGCGAGCCAAGCTGGAGGTCCCATTTCGCCACGTACTGCGCGGGGTTGAATCCGGCCTTCTCGGCCCGTCGGTGCAGTTCGGCGATGCGTGGCTCCGCGGTAGCCGTCACTCTGTGGTTGTTGTGGCCGGCGGACAGCGGGATGGCGCGCTCGATGCTCTCCCGCAGCGGCTTCCGGTCCCTCGGCAGCTCTTGGAGGGTGTACTGGGTCCGCACCGCGATCATGCCGCAGCCGATGTCCACCCCGACGGCGGCCGGAATGATCGCGCCGAGCGTCGGGATGACGGACCCCACCGTTGCGCCCTTGCCCAGGTGCGCGTCCGGCATCAGTGCCAGATGGGGGTAGATGAAGGGCAGGCGGGAGGTGGTCAGGGCCTGCTGACGGGTCTTGTCGTCCAGGATCGACGCCCAGTTGATGAGCCGGCTGGTGATGGTTTCCATGCTCGCCTCCCACTCTTGATAATGGTGGGCCGGGCGGAGGGCGACAAGGCCCGGAAACAGCGAAATCGCCGGAAGCGTGTGAAGTCGCCGCAAAATTTGCGGCGATCTCGCACGTTTCCGGCGACCTCAGTGCAATCAGATCGAGTAGCGCTCGTCCTCGTGGTCGCCCGGGTGGTCCTTGACCAGGCCGGCGGCGAGGGTGTTGCCGTCGAGCGGGTCGATCACCAGGAACGCACCCGTGCGGCGGTGGTGCAGGTAGTTCTCGAGCGGCAGCGGGGCGGCGAGCCGGAGCTGCGCGTGCCCGATGTCGTTGAGCTCCAGGCTGGTGGCGCCTTCGAGGTTGAAGGTGGCCAGGTCCAGCTTGCCGTTGACGCTGCGGACCAGGGCCTGCACGGTGCGGGTGCCGTGCTTGACCAGCACCTTGGCGCCCTCGCGGAGCGGCTTCGGGGACAGCCAGCACAGCTGGGCGTACAGGTCGGCCGAGCTTTCACGGACGGTGCCGGCGGCCGCGATGGTGTCACCGCGGGCGACGTCGAACTCGTGGGCCAGCCGGATTGCCACGGACTGCGGGGCGGTGGCTTCCTCCAGCGAGGCGCCGGCGAAGTCGATGCCGGTGACCGTGGTGGTGCGCGGGTCCTGGCCGGGGGTCAGCACGCTCACCTGGTCCCCCACCTTCACGGAGCCCTCGGTGATCTGCCCGGCGTAGGCGCGGTAGTCGCGGTATTCCTCGACATCCAGCCCGCCGGCAACAGCGTCAGGTGCCAGCGCGCCCTGCGGCCGGATCACCAGCTGCACGGGGAAGCGGAAGCTCTCCAGGTGGCTTTCGAGTTCGTCGGCGGCGGGCAGCGTCTCGAGCACCTCGAGCAGCGCCGGGCCGGTGTACCAGGGGGTGCGCTCCGAGCGCTCCACCACGTTGTCGCCGTCGAGCGCGGAAACCGGAACCACCAGCAGGTCGGCAATGCCGTCGGAGCCCAGGCCGAGCTCGCGGCCCACCTGCTGCACGTCGGCCTCGATCTCGCGGAACACGCTCTCGCTGAAGTCCACCAGGTCGATCTTGTTCACGGCCACGATCACGTGCGCCACGCGCAGCAGCTGCAGCACGGACAGGTGCCGGCGGGTCTGCTCCAGGACACCCTTGCGGGCGTCAATGAGTACGACGACGGCATCCGCGGTGGACGCGCCGGTCACCGTGTTCTTGGTGTACTGCACGTGCCCGGGGCAGTCCGCCAGGATGAAGCTGCGGCGGTCCGTGGCGAAGTAGCGGTAGGCGACGTCGATGGTGATGCCCTGCTCGCGCTCGGCGCGCAGGCCGTCGGTCAGCAGTGCCAGGTCGATGCCGCCGGCCGCGCCGCCAAAACCGCGGTCAGCCGAGGTGCGGGCCACGGCGTCGAGCTGGTCGGCGAGGATCGCCTTGGAGTCGTGCAGGAGGCGGCCCACCAGGGTGGACTTCCCGTCGTCGACGGATCCGGCGGTGGCGAAGCGGAACAGCGAGGCGGACGCGAGGGGGGCCTCGTCAAGAAGGGCGGCCGCGCGGGCCGTATCGATTTCGGTGCTCATTTAGAAATAGCCATCCTTCTTGCGGTCTTCCATGGCGGCCTCGGAGATGCGGTCATCCGCACGGGTGGCGCCACGCTCGGTGATGGTGGAGGCGGCAACTTCGATGACGACGTCGCGCACCGTGGCGGCAGCCGATTCGACGGCGCCGGTGCAGGACATGTCGCCGACGGTCCGGTAGCGGACGGTCTTGGTGATCACTTCCTCGTGCGGCAGCGGCTGGGACACCTCGCCCACCGCGCGCCACATGCCGTCGCGGGCAAAGACCTCGCGGTCGTGGGCGTAGTACAGGCCCGGCAGCTCAATGTTTTCGCGCTCGATGTAGCGCCACACATCCAGCTCGGTCCAGTTGCTGATGGGGAACGCACGCACGTGCTGGCCAACCGTGTGGCGGCCGTTGTACAGGTTCCACAGCTCGGGCCGCTGGTTGCGCGGGTCCCACTGGCCGAACTCGTCGCGCAGGCTCAGGATGCGCTCCTTGGCGCGGGCCTTGTCCTCGTCCCGGCGGCCGCCGCCGAAGACGGCGTCGAACTTGTTGGACTGGATGGCGTCCAGCAGTGGGACGGTCTGCAGCGGGTTGCGGGTGCCGTCGGCGCGCTCGGCGAGTTCGCCGCGGTCAATGAACTCCTGGACGGAGCCGACGACGAGCTTCAGTCCCAGCCGTTCGACGGTCCGGTCGCGGAAGTCAATGACCTCGGGGAAGTTGTGGCCGGTGTCCACGTGCAGCACGGGGAAGGGAACCTTGCCCGGCCAAAACGCCTTGGTGGCCAGGTGCAGCATGACCACGGAGTCCTTGCCGCCGGAGAACAGCAGTGCCGGCTTCTCGAACTCGGCCACAACCTCGCGGATGATGTGGATCGCTTCGGATTCGAGGGTGTCCAGGCTGGAGAGGCGCGTTGAGGCAGCTGCGTCGGTCACCAGGGTGGTCTCCTCAGTTAGGAAAGTGCTCATACGTGTAGTCCGCATTCTGTCTTGTTGGTTCCTGCCCAGCGGCCGGCGCGGGGGTCCTCGCCGGCAGCTACCTTGCGGGTGCAGGGCTGGCATCCGATGGACGGGTAGCCCTGGGACAGGAGCGGGTTGACGGGCAGGAGGTTGTCGTCGGAGTACTGCACCAGCTGGTCGAACGTCCAGGCGGCCATCGGGTTGACCTTGACCAGGCCGTTGGCCTCGTCCCACGTCACCAGCGGAGTGTTGGTGCGGGTGGGGGCCTCGTCGCGGCGGACGCCGGTGAACCAGAGTTCGTAGCCGGAGAGCGTGCGGCGCAGCGGGGCCACCTTGCGGAGGGCGCAGCACTGGGCGGCGTCGCGGGCGAACAGGTCCTTGCCCAGGAGCCGGTCCTGCTGCTCCACGGTGTTCTCGGGGAGCACGTCCACCACGTTGACGCGGAGGTTCGCGGCCACCTCGTCACGCGTGGCGTAGGTTTCCGGGAAGTGGTAGCCGGTCTCCAGGAACAGGACGTCGACGCCGGGAAGCTGGTCAGCGACCAGTGCCGGCAGGACGGCGTCTGCCATGGAGCAGGCGACGGCGACGGCGGGCATATCGAAGTTGCGCTCGACCCAGGCGATGACGTCGCGGGCCGGAGCATCCCAGCCGAGCTCGGCGGCGCCGGCCTCGGCCAGGGCCTTCAGCTCGTCGTGGGAACGCTGGGACTGGACCGGGGTCACTGGAGTGCCTCCTCGTCAGCTGCGTGGGCCCACTCGGCGAAGGTCTGGCCCTCGGCGCGGTCGGCGACGAACTTGCGGACTACCCGTTCGACGTAGTCAGGCAGGTCCGCGACGTAGACCTTCAGGCCGCGGACGGTGCGTCCCAGGCCGGCCTCTTCACGGTCGGTGGAAGCCAGCCCGCCGCCCAGGTGGACCTGGAAACCCGGGGTGGGGTCGCCGTCGGGCGTGGGGAGCATCATGCCCTTGAGTCCGATGTCCGCGGTCTGGATGCGGGCGCAGGAGTTGGGGCAGCCGTTGATGTGCAGCGACAGGGCCTGCGGGAGCTGGCCGCTGTCTGCGAGGTCGGCCAGGCGGCGTTCCAGTTCGGCGACGGCCGTCGCAGCGGTGACCTTCGTTTCCACGATGGCCAGCTTGCAGTATTCGATGCCGGTGCAGGCGATGGTGCCGCGGCGGAACACGGACGGGCGGGCGGACAGGCCCAGGGCGTCGAGTTCGGCCACCAGCGGCTCCACCTCGTCCTTCGGCACGTCCAGCACCACGATCTTCTGGTGCGGGGTGGTGCGCAGGCGGTAGGAGCCGCGGGCCTCGAGTGTGTCCGCGAGCTTCACGAGCTGCGCGCCGGAGAGGCGGCCGGCAATGGGGGTGGCGCCGATGAAGAACTTGCCGTCCTTCTGCTCGTGCACGCCCACGTGGTCGCCCGGGGTGGACGGCTTGGGCGCGGCGGGACCGTCGGCCAGCTTGTAGCCGAGGTATTCGTCCTCGAGGACCTGGCGGAACTTCTCGGGACCCCAGTCGGCCATGAGGAACTTCAGGCGCGCCTTGGTGCGCATGCGGCGGTAACCGTAGTCACGGAAGATGCTGGTGACGCCGAGCCATACGTCGGCGGCCTGCTCGGGCGTGACGAAGGCGCCGAGGCGCTTGCCGAGCATCGGGTTGGTGGACAGTGCGCCGCCGGCCCAGAGGTCGTAGCCGATGCCGAGTTCGGGGTGCTTGACGCCGACGAGGGCGAAGTCGTTGATCTCGTGCACCACGTCCTGGCTGGGGTGGCCGGTGATGGCGGTCTTGTACTTGCGCGGCAGGTTGGACAGCAGCGGGTTGCCGATGAACCGCTCACCCAGCTCGGCGATGAGCGGGGTGGGGTCGATGATCTCGTCCTTGGCGATGCCGGCCACCGGGGAGCCGAGGATGACACGCGGAACGTCGCCGCAGGCCTCGGTGGTGGACAGGCCGTTGCTCTCAAGGCGGCGCCAGATCTCGGGGATGTCCTCCACGCGGATCCAGTGCAGCTGGATGTTCTGGCGGTCCGTGAGGTCGGCGGAGTCCCGCGCGAAGTCCACGGAGATCTGGCCGATGACGCGCAGCTGCTCGGTGGTCAGCGCGCCGCCGTCGATGCGGACGCGGAGCATGAAGTACTTATCCTCGAGCTCGTGCGGCTCCAGCGTTGCGGTCTTGCCGCCGTCGATCCCGGGCTTGCGCTGCGTGTACAGGCCCCACCAGCGGAAGCGGCCGTGCAGGTCCTGGCCGGGAATGGCGTCGAAGCCTTCCTTGGCGTAGATGGACTCGATACGCTCGCGGACGTTGAGCCCGTCGTCTTCCTGCTTCCAGGTTTCGTTGGCGTTAAGCGGGGTGGTTCCGTCCACCTTCCACTGGCCGTGAGGCTTGGCGGCGGGTCGGGAGGCACGGGCGGGTCGCGCGGGCTTGTCCGTGGACGCTCCGGCTAGAGCTGTATCAGTCATGCATCGACTGTAGAGCCGCCCCGAAAAACGTCACAAAGGCCCGGAAATGCTAAGTCACCTAAGGAAACATTTCGTCATGACTCGCCGGGAGGCCTTGAACGGCGCCGCCGGCTGTGCTTTCCGCGGCTGCGTTTTTCGGCGCTTTTCAGGACGTGACGGCGTGGGCCGCCAGCGCCGTGTCGTAACGTTCCAGGGCGATCTCCGCGAGCACCGGCGAGGGCAGCAGCGGTTCGGTCACCAGGTCCGCCCCGGCCTTGGCGAGCTGGTCGTGGAAGAAGCCGGGCGCCAGAAGGTACGAGGCCACCACCACGCGGCCACCGACGCTCACGCCGCCGGCAGACTCCCCTGCACCGGCACCGCCGGCTGCCTCCTCGCGCAGCATGGCCACGGCTTCCGGCACCGACGGCTTGGCCGAGGCGCCATACGCGGGCACAATCCGGTTGGAGCGGAGAGTCCGCAGTTGTTCGGCCAGCTTCTCGACGCTGACCGCGGCGTTCGGGTTGGAGGAGCCCGCGGCGGCGAGGACGACCGCGTCGTTGTCCGTAACACCGGCCTCCCGCAGCCGCTGGTCGAGCAGGGCGGCGAGGCGGGGGTCGGGTCCCAGCGGCGCCGCGGCCGCCGTGCCCGGCCGGCTCTTAACAGCCTTTGCAATGTCCACCTTCACGTGATAGCCAACACTGAGCAGCAAAGGCACGACGACGGCGGAGGCGTGCGTCGAGCTGCCGGCGGCAGCACCGCCGTCGGCCGCCGGTGCGGAAGCGGCGGGGTCCCGGGGGAGCCCGGCCACCACGTCCACCAGATCGGGCTGCTGGACGTCCACATATGCCTCGCGGACGTCGAGCCCCGGGCGCAGCGCGGCGATGGCGTCACGGAGGGCGTTGACCTCGGCGGCTCCCTGCGCGTTGGAGGTCCCATGGGCGCAGGCGATCAGGATCGGGCTATTCATAGGGGCTAGCGTAACGTTGGAGTTGCACTGTCCGCCCCTTGAAATATGCCGGGACGCTCCATGACATTCTCTTTTGACATCGCCCTGGCATGGCTGGACCTGGCCGGCATCTTCTTTTTCGCGGTCTCCGGATCGCTGCTCGCCGCGCGGAAGCAGTTCGACGTCATCGGGTCCCTCCTGCTCGCCTCCCTGGTCTCGCTGGGCGGCGGCGTGATCCGCGATATCATCCTCAATTCCGGCCCGCCCGCCGCGTTCACCAATCCGGCATATCTGGTGCCGCCGCTGCTGGCCACCGGACTGGTGTACTACCTGTTCTCCAGCGTCCAGCGCTACACCTCGCTCCTCACCCTGTTCGACGCCGCCGGCCTGGCCCTGTTCTGCATCACAGGCACGCTCAAGGCCCTGTCCCTGGGAATGAATCCCGTCGCTGCCGTGCTGCTCGGGGTCACGACGGCGGTGGGCGGCGGGCTCCTGCGCGACATCACCGCCAACGAGGTGCCCCAGCTGTTCGACGCCCGGGACCTCTATGCGCTGCCGGCTTTCACGGGCGCTGCGCTCACCACGATCCTGTGGGTTCTGGGGGCCTTCAATCCTTTCTCGGCGTGCGCCGTGGCGGCCCTGGTCTTCGTGTTCCGGGTGGTGGCCTGGCGCCGCTCGTGGCGCATTCCGCTGGCCGTCCGCGGGTGGCACCGGCTGGGTCTGGAACCGGGGAATTCGAGGGGCCGGGATTAGCTAGGATAAGAGCCATGACTGACATGTTCCTCGAGAAGTTCCGTGCGCTTGTTCCGAAGTATCTCGAAGACGAATGGCAGGAAGAGGACGGGCTGTCCGCCGAAGAACTGGACGCGGAGCTCTCCGATCACCAGTTCACCATCCCCCTGGTGCTGCGCGAGTTCTACCTGGCGCTCGGCGGGTGCGAGGACCTTATGGAGGCCTACCACTACTTCTGGGACCCTGAGGAACTCGAAGTGGACGACGAAGGTTTCCTCATGTTCCTCGAGGACGAGGAAGAAAACTTCACCTGGGGCTTCCGCACCGGCGACCTGAGCGTTCCGGACCCCATCGTGTACCGCCGGAACAACGCCCGCGGCCAGTGGAAGAGCGAGGAAGGCACGTTCTCGGAGTTCGTCTTCGACATGTTCGACTGGGCCTTCAACGACGAGGACTAACCCTTCCCTGGCTTCCCCCGCGGAATTCCACCACGTTTGGGGCCCGGGTGCGGCGTGTTGCGCGGAAACGCCGTGCCGGGTCGGGGTTTCGGTTTCAAACGTGGGGAATTTCAGCGCACCACGCGGCCGCGGAGCACCTGCCACACCTCGTCGATGACCTTCTGGGGGTTGTAGACCACGTCACGGTAGCCGTAACGGAGCACCGCATAGCCCTCCAGGGTGCTGGCATTGTTCCTGCGCCGGTCCTTCTTCACCTGGGCTGGTTCCAAGTGCGTGATGCCATCCAGTTCGACTATCAGGAATCCCTCCAAGAGGAAGTCCACGATGCCGATCCCCGGCAACTCCACCTGGGTCTCGGTATAGATGCCGTGCGCGCGAAACATCAGCCGCGCCACCACCTCGATGGGGGAATCCGCCGTTCCGTCCACGAGTTCCAGCACTTGGCGGGCAACCCCGTTCCGGTTTCCCGGCAGCCTTTCCCGCAGATAGGGCAAGGTGGTCCGCCCCTGTCGCAGGGCGCTTTCGACGACGACGGCGGCCTCCAGCGCCGGCAGGCACCTTAGAGCGTGAAGCAACGTATCCGTCAGCCCGGCCACGGGCCACGGGAAATCCTGTGGCACCACTGAGCTGCGGTGCGTCACGACGCCCTTGGCTGTCCCGTGCCGGCAGAGCAGATGCACTCGGACAGGTTCGTGCAGGCGCCAGATTCTGTGGTGCGCGGTGGCCGAGGCGCAGGTGAGGAGCCCGTTGCCCAGCACCGCAGCCAGCGCGTCCGGGGCCGCACCCGGAAGGGCCACAACCCCGTGGCGAAGCCGGCCGATCTCCCCCGTGGCGACGGCGTTCCTGATCTCCCGCTCCGAGAATCCCGCTCCGAGCAGGGTTGATATCCGCGCCACGGAGCCGACGTGCCTGAGGTACGAAGTGAGTTCCATGTGTCCAGCACAGCCATTCCCGGATTGCCCGTACACCCGCGGATGCGCCTATGTGGACAACCGGCTGCTGAAATTCCCCGGCTTTGGGGCAGGGCGGCGGCGAGTCCCGGCAACACGCCGGGCGCGGCGCGGCATCGGCGGCCAAAGATGGGGAAAACCGGCAGCCCGCGGCGTATGACACGCTGGTTAACAGGGGATTTTGGAGATGTGACAAAGCTGTCATAGAGTGTTTCTCGGATCCACTGAATGCCTCCGGTGGATTTGATGCGAACGGAGAGACGGCCCCGGTTCCGCGCAGCGTATGACTCGTGACGCTGCGCAGAACCGGGGCCGTTCCGTTTAAGCAGGTCAAGTAAGCCCGTCAAGCGCAAGCCAGTTAAGCCAGAAGGGCCCGGCACCTCATCGGCGCCGGGCCCAAAATGGCTGGCGAAAAACTAGCTGGCGCGGTCCACCACGGCGTGCGCGAAGCTGGACAGCGAGGCCTTGACAACGCCCTCGGGCAGCGGGTCCAGCGCGGCGATGGCGTCGGCCGCCCACGCGCGGGCCACCACCCAGGACTCGGCAGTGACCGGGTGCTCGCGCAGCCCGGCGACGGCTTCGGCGAGGGCCTCGTCCGAGGACAGGTCGCCGTCGATCAGCTTGAGAAGTTCGACGGCGGACTGGTCACCCGCCGCTGCGGCGTTGCGGAGCAGCAGCACGGGAAGAGTGGGCACGCCTTCGCGCAGGTCGGTGCCCGGGGACTTGCCGGACTTGACCTTGACTCCCGTAACGTCGATGACGTCGTCGGCGAGCTGGAACGCGACGCCCACCTTCTCGCCGTACTCCACCAGGACGTTCTCGTAGGCCTCGTCGGCGCCGGAGAAGATGGCGCCGAACTGGCCGGAGGCCGCCACCAGCGAACCGGTCTTGTCCGCAATCACGGACAGGTAATGATCCACCGGGTCCTCGTCCGGGCGCGGCCCGACGGTCTCGTGCAGCTGGCCGAGGCACAGCCGCTCGAAGGTCCGGGCCTGGATGCCGAGCGCGCGGGAGCCGAGCTCGGACACGAGGATGGACGCGCGGGCGAAGATGAGGTCTCCGGTGAGGACGGCCACGGAGTTGCCCCAGACCTCGTGCGCCGTGGGGGCGCCGCGGCGGAAGGGCGCCGAGTCCATGACGTCGTCGTGGTACAGGGTGGCCAGGTGGGTCAGCTCAACCACGACGGCGGCCTGCACCACGGCGGGCAGCGATGCGTCACCCAGGTGGGCGCAGAGCAGGGTCAGCAGGGGGCGGATGCGCTTGCCGCCGGCTTCCACGAGGTGACGCGACGTTGCGTCAGCCAGGGGGTCGGAGTTGGCGATCGCTTCGCGGAGTTTCTTCTCCACCCGGGCCAGGTTGGTGGTGATGGCAGGACCCAGGTCGGGGTCCCCCGCGATGGCCGCGAAGCCTGCCGGCAGCTGCAGTCCGGTGGCGATGGCGGTGGTGTTGAGGCTGGGTTCGGAGTCCGGCAGGCCGTGCCCGGCGTGCGTCCAGCTGTGGTTCGCGGAGTTGGTCACGGGTTAACCCTAACTTTTTGTTGCGGAAACCGCTGATTTGGAGCCGGAGGGGGCAAGGGCGGAGGTGTTGGAGGTGGCCGGAACCAGCAGTTCGAGCACGCGGATCACGCGGTCCTCGAAGCCCCTGGCCGACGGGTCGGTCAGGTTGGCCAGCAGCCGGACCACAAAGCGCATCAGCACCGGAATGGGCATCCCCGTCCGCAGCGCGAGCTTCATGACTACGGGCTTGCCGATCAGCGCCGCGAAGGCACGCCCCAGCGTGAAGTGGGATCCCCACTGTCCGCGCACATAGTCCGCGTACCCGGCGAGCCGGGTGTCGGCGTCGGACGCGTTCCAGCCGCCGGAAGCGACCCGCCCCGAAGCGTCAATGATGAACTCGGCCGCGAAGCGGGCGGACTCCATGGCATAGGAGATGCCCTCACCGTTGAACGGGGACACCATGCCGCCGGCGTCGCCGAGGAGCAGCAGGCCGGGCGAGTAGTGCGGGGTGCGGTTGAAGCCCATGGGCAGGGCGGCGCCGCGGATCTCCCCCACCTGGTTCTCCGGCGTGAAGCCCCACTCGGCGGGCATGCCGGCGGTCCATTCGCGGAGCACCTGCTTGTAGTCGAGCTTGCCGAATTCCCTGGACGAGTTGAGGATGCCGAGGCCCACGTTGGACGTGCCGTCGCCGACGCCGAACACCCAGCCGTAGCCGGGCAGGAGCTTGCCGTCGCGGCCGGGAAGCTCCAGCCAGCCTTCCATCCAGTCGTCGTCGTGCCGCGGCGAGGTGAAGTAGGTGCGGACGGCCACGCCCAGGGGCCGGTCGTCGCGCTTCCGGATGCCGAGGGAGACGGCGGTGCGGGTGGAGTTGCCGTCGGCGGCGAGGACGACGTCGGCACTGAAGTCGAGCGTCTCCCCCGTCTTCCGTCCGGACTCGTCCAGGAGCGCTGCGCGCACGCCTGTCACCCGGCCGCCATCGCCGCGCAGCGCCTCGGTCACGCTGTGGCGTTCCAGGACGGTGGCGCCGGCAGCCTGGGCGTGCCGGGCGAGTTCCTCGTCGAAGCCGAGGCGGGTCCGGATCAGGCCGTACTGCGGAAAATCGGACACCTCCGGCCAGGGCAGTTCGAGGCTGCGGCCGCCGGCGAGCAGGCGCAGTCCTTTGTTCCGGCGCCAGCCGTCGTGCTCGGGGTGGGGCAGGCCGAGCTTCTGGATCTCCCGGACGGCCCGCGGGGTGAGCCCGTCGCCGCACACTTTTTCGCGCGGGAAACTGGTCTTTTCCAGGACCGTGACATCGATGCCGGCTTTGGCAAGGTAATACGCGGCGGTGGATCCGGCGGGACCCGCGCCAACAATCAGTACTTTCACAGTGTCAGCGGGCGGTCCGCGGGAGGTTGCGGCGCAGCTTGGCCACCGGGCCGGTGTGGGCGGCGATGGCTTCCGCCGAGCCGTTGCCGGTGAGGGGCTTGTGGGCGCGGTGGACGGCCACAATGCCGCCGCTCAGGTTGCGGTAGGTGACGTCCTGCCAGCCGGAGTCCTGCAGCCACGCGGCGAGGTGGTCCTGGTCCGGCCAGGCGCGGATGGACTCGGCGAGGTAGACGTAGGCGTCCGGGTTGGAGGAGACCTTGGTGGCGATGGCCGGCAGGGCCCGCATGAGGTACTCGGTGTACATGGTGCGCCACAGCGGAACGACGGGCTGGGAGAACTCTGCGATGACCAGCTTGCCGCCCGGCTTGGTCACCCGGAGCATCTCGGCCAGCGCCTTCTTGGGCTCGTTGACGTTGCGCAGGCCGAAGGAGATGGTGCTGGCGTCGAAGGTGTTGTCGGCGAAGGGCAGGTTGGTGGCGTCCCCGGCGATGAAGTCGATGTCAGGGCGGCGGCGCTTGCCCACCTTGAGCATGCCGAGGGAGAAGTCGCAGGCCACCACGTTTATGCCGGCATCGGCATATGGCTCGCTGGACGTGCCCGTTCCGGCGGCCAGGTCCAGCACCCGCTGGCCGGCCCGGACGTCCATGGCTTCGACCACAACCTTGCGCCACCGGCGCGTCTGCCCCATCGAGAGGACATCATTGACGACGTCGTATTTGGGTGCGACGTCGTCAAACATCGTGGCTACTTCGTCCGGACGCTTATCCAAGGATGCTCGGTTCACCATGACATTGTCTCAAAAGTTCAGCAGGCTCCGTGACACGGCCGCCGCCGGGCGTGGTGGCCCGGCTGATCCGCCGGGAAACGCTCCCAACTTGCTGCGCGGAGTACTGTTGACCCATCATGACCAGCACGCTCCGCACCCTGACAGTCCCTTTGGATGGAGAATCGGCTCCCGAGGGGCTGCCGTCGTATCTGGTCCGCGATGATGTGCTGTGCTGGACCCGGCGCGAGGCCGGCCTGGTGGGCTTCGGCGAGGCTGCCCGCTTCACGGCAACGGGCCCCGACCGGTTCCTCGAGGCAGACATCTGGTGGCGCCACCTGGTCATCGAGGCGGACATCACAGACCACGTGGAGTGCCCGGGCACCGGCCCGGTGGCGTTCGGGTCCTTCGCGTTCTCCAAGGCTTCGGACCATGAATCCCGCCTCATCGTGCCGGAGATCGTGGTGGGCGTCCGGGACGGCCGCGCCTGGCTCACCCAGATAACGGCCGACGACGGCGAACTCACCGAGGCCGGAGCCGTCGCCGCCCTGAAGGGATGGCTGGAGTCGGACCCGCCGCCCGCCGTCGGCTCCCCAATACTCGACTCCCCCACAGACGGTGGGCTGACCACGGACCCAGCCGCCGCCGTCGTACATCCGGCCCCGACCTTTTCACAAGAGGCCACGCTGAAGACCGGCTCCCTCAGCGAAGAGGACTGGATGGACGCCGTCACTGCCGGCGTTGCCGAGATCCGCACCGGGAAACTGGAGAAGCTGGTTCTGGCCCGCGACATTGTGGCAACGGTTCCGGAAGGCGTGAACGCGGCGGAGGTGCTGCGGCAACTGGCCGGCCGGTACCGGGAATGCTGGACCTACGGTGTGGACGGCCTCGTGGGGGCCACGCCGGAAATGCTCATCCAGGTGGAGGGCCGCACCGCCCAGGCCCGGGTTCTGGCCGGGACGCTGGACCGCCGGGACGCCGTGGGCGAGGCCGGGCTGCCGCTGGATTACGCCGAGCGGGTACTGGCCGGATCAGAGAAGCAGCGGCACGAGCATGAGATCGCCATCCAGTCGCTGACCACCCAGCTCGCGCCCTTCTCCGAGGCCATGAATGCCCACGACGAGCCGTTCATCCTGGAACTGCCCAACGTGTGGCACCTTGCGTCCGACGTCAAGGCCGAGCTCACCGAGGTGGAGGGCCACGTCCCCACGTGCCTGGCGCTGATCAACGCGCTGCATCCCACCGCCGCCGTGTGCGGCACGCCCACGCAGGTTGCAGGGGCGCTGATCCGGAAGCTCGAACACCTGGACCGGGGCCCGTACGCCGGCCCGGTCGGCTGGCTGGACGCTGCCGGCAACGGCGAGTGGGGTATCGCCCTGCGCGGGGCCGTCATCGAGTCGCCCACCACGGTCCGGCTATATGCCGGCTGCGGAATTGTTGAGGGCTCGCAGCCCGAGGCGGAGCTGGCGGAGACGTGGGCCAAGTTCCGTCCGATGCTGGAGTCACTGCGGATCAGCTCCTGAGCCCAGCCGGGTAGGCGTGTCTCATATCCCGGACACCCCCTCACCAAAAGCCCTTGCGCTTAACCTCCAAACAGTTATCCAATAGTGAAACTAAGTTACCTGTGACGCACATCTCTTGATCGGCGTTACACTATATCCGCTAGTTCCGCATCCCTCCCGCAACAAAAGGTAAGAATATGCAGATCTCCCGTTCGCTCGTGGGCAATTCAAAGCTCAAGGCAGCCACGGTTCTCGCCATTGGCGCACTGGCGCTCTCAGCCTGCACCAACGCCTCGGAGTCCGCCGCTCCCGGTGGTGCGGCGTCGCCGTCGGGCAGCACCGCGGCCAGCTTCGACCCTTCGACCGTCCAGAAGGATGACGCGCTGGCCGCCTCGGTCCCCGACGCGATCAAGTCCAAGGGCACTCTTACTGTCGGATCGGACACCAGCTACGCCCCCGCGGAATTCATCGGCACGGACGGGCAGACCCCCGTTGGCTACGACGTGGACATCGCCAAGGCGATCGGCGCCACCCTCGGCCTGAAGGTGCAGGTGCAGACGTCCGAATTCACCGGCATCCTGCCCGCGCTGGGCCCGAAGTATGACCTCGGCATCTCCTCCTTCACCATCAACAAGGAACGCCTCGGCGCGGTCAACATGGTGAGCTACTTCAACGCCGGCACCGCCTGGGCTGTGAAGAAGGGCAACCCGAAGGGCTTCTCCCTGGACGACGTCTGCGGCAAGTCCATCGGCGTCCAGACCGGCACCGTTCAGGAAGATCCCGATCTTTCCGGCCGCAACAAGAAGTGCACGGCAGCCGGCAAGCAGCCCATCAACATCATCACGCTGAAGAACCAGACTGACGTCACCACCCGTCTGGTCAACGGCAGCATCGACGCCATGGCAGCGGACTCCCCCATCATCGGCTACGCCCTGTCGCAGACCAACGGCCAGCTGGAGAAGATCGGCGACGTATACGATTCAGCCCCGCAGGGAATCGCGGTGGCGAAGTCGGACACGGCCCTGGCCGACGTGATCCAGAAGACCCTCACCAAGCTCATGGCTGACGGCTCGTACAAGAAGATCCTTGACGGCTGGGGCAATGGCGAAGGCGCCATCACCAAATCCGAAGTCAACCCGGCGGCCGGCTCTTGAGCACTCCCGTCACCGACCACAAGTCAGGTGCACAGATGGACCACCATCATCAAACCGCACCGGTCCTGAACAATGCAGTACCCGTTCGGCACCCGGGCCGCTGGATCAGCGCCGTCGTCATCCTCGGCGCACTGGCGGTATTCGCGCAGAGCCTGGTGACCAACCCGAACTTCCGGTGGGACATCGTGGCCACCTACATCCTGGACGTCAAGGTGGTCCAGGGCGTGGGCTGGACGCTGTTGCTGACAGTGGCCTCGATGGTCCTCGCCATTGTCCTGGCGATCATTCTGGCCTTCATGCGCCAATCGGATAACCCGGTGTTCCGCTGGTCCAGCTGGGCCTGGGTCTGGTTCTTCCGCGGCACCCCCGTATACACGCAGTTGATCTTCTGGGGCCTGGTATCGGTCCTCTACCCCAAGATCGCTGCCGGAGTTCCGTTCGGGCCGCAGCTGTTCAGCCTGGACACCAGCACTGTCATCACCGCCCTGGTTGCCGCAATCCTGGGGCTTGGCCTGAACGAATCGGCGTACCTTGCCGAGATCTTCCGGGCCGGACTGAAGTCAGTGGACAGTGGCCAGATGGAAGCCGCTGAGGCGCTGGGCATGGCCAAGACCAAGATCATGTGGCGGATCATCCTCCCCCAGGCCATGCGCGTCATTGTTCCGCCCACCGGCAATGAAACCATCGGCATGCTCAAGACCACCTCGCTGGTTCTGGCAGTGCCGTTCACACTGGACCTGACCTTCGCGACGAACAACCTGGCCAACCGGACCTATCTTCCGGTGCCTCTGCTGATCGTCGCGGCCATCTGGTACCTCGTCATCACCAGCGTGCTGATGGTTGGCCAGCACTACATCGAGGCCTACTACGGCAAGGGAGTGGACAACCGGGTACCCGCCGTCGTGAACCCCGCGGCAGCGAGGGCAGCCGCGGCCGGCGCCCCGAGCGCCGAAGCGGAACCGGCCCTGAAGATGGACTTCCCCGAGGAGAGCGCCAAATGACGATCACCGCCCAAAAGCCGCTGGTCCGGATCGAGGACCTGCACAAGTACTACGGACATCACCATGTGCTGCGCGGCATCGACCTGACCGTCAACCAGGGCGAGGTAGCCGTTGTCATCGGGCCCTCCGGTTCGGGCAAGTCCACCATGCTGCGCTGCGTGAACCTGCTGGAAACCATCAGCGCCGGACGGGTTTCCGTGGGCGGCCAGCTGATCGGCTACCGCGAGGTGAACGGCCGGCTGCACGACCTCAAAACCAAGGAGATCGCTGCGCAGCGCCGCGAGATCGGTATGGTTTTCCAGCGGTTCAACCTGTTCCCGCACAAGACCGCCCTCATGAACGTCATGGAGGCGCCGGTCCAGGTGAAGCGCCAGCCTCGTGAGGCAGCGCGCAAGAAAGCGCTGGAACTGCTGGACCGGGTGGGGCTGGCCGACCGCGCCGACCACTATCCGTCGCAGCTTTCAGGCGGTCAGCAGCAGCGCGTCGCCATCGCCCGGGCCCTCGCCATGGAGCCCGAGCTGATGCTCTTCGACGAACCCACCTCGGCCCTGGACCCCGAACTCGTGGGCGATGTCCTGAACGTGATGAAGGACCTCGCCAAGTCGGGCATGACCATGATCGTGGTGACCCACGAAATCGGTTTTGCCCGGGAAGTGGGCGACAGCCTGACATTCATGGACGGCGGCGTCGTGGTGGAGACGGGCGATCCCCGCGAGATCATCGCCAACCCGCAGCATGCCCGTACCAAGGAGTTCCTGAGCCGGGTTCTCTAATCGTCCTGCGACGCGCAAGTGCCCCGGCGCTACGCAAATGCCCCGGCGCTACTGGAATTCCGGTAGCGCCGGGGCATTTGCGCGTCATGGGTAACTTTGCGCGTCGCCAGATGCAGCGACGTCACCGTGCGGACCGAGCAAGACGGCGGGGCACGCCCGCCAACGCCAGCTTCCGTTCCAGCCGTCCCGGCGCCATCAGGTCCGCCCACACCCATCTCACCACGGTGCGGCCAGTCGCCCGGATCCTGTCCTCCCGGTATTTCTCGTCCACCACTGCCTGCGACGGGTCCGGCCCTTTAGGTATTCCGGCTTCACGTACATTTCTTCGCCGTCGAACTCTCCGGCCGCCCGGGCACCGTCCCAGTAGTAGTCCGAGTAGCCAATCAGCCCGCCCCCGTCGCGGATCTCGTGCTGGAGGGCAGGCGGTTCAAAGCCGGCCACATGCATAAGCGCGCGGCCGTACGACTCCCCCGCGGATGCGGACAGTGGATCGGCGAACTCGATGGCTGCGGTGATCCGCCGCGCTGCTGCGGTGGTGTAGTTGCCCTCGATTTCGGCCAGGAGCTGTTCCTTGGACAGTGCCGGCAAGTTCCTGGCCTTGTCACGTCTAAGCACGTGGTCCAGCGGAACGATGGCTTCGGCGAAGGATGTGAACGCCGCAAGGTCCAGGACAGTGCGCACGCGGCCTGTCACCAGGAGGCCGCCATGCCGGGAGACCTTCACGCCGGCCGGGGCCGCGTAGTGCCGGCGTACGCCCGCCCGGGACCGGCCGCCGTCGTTCTGAAACGTCAGTGCATGCACCGGATGGTGATGGCCGATTGTCGGAACGCCCCAAAACGCTGGCCGCCGAATGCCACGCGAACACCGTCGGCGCGGCGAAGGTTTCGGCAGCGGCCTGCACCTTCAGCCGGTACTGGTCCCATGGCTGCAGGGACCCCCACGCTTCCCCGTCCACATACACTCCGTGCCGCAGCCGGACCAGCGCACCGGAACTGCAGCGGCGGGCAAGCATCTTGGGTGTCAGTCCCTGCTGAATGTGCTCGCGGGCGAGGACGAGCCTTGGTAGTTCTGCCATGGCTCGTACTCTCGCAGGTCGTGGCGCCGCCCGGCAGACGTCCGTGGCGCCATGTGGATATCGCCGCCGCCGCAACGCGCCCCTGGCCGAACGACGCGGGAAATACCCGGCGACGCGCACATTTGCCGGCGCGCAGGGAATTCCGCCTGCGTGAGGAATTTTACGCGTCGCGCGGCCGGTTGCGTGTCGTGAGGGTCCTAGCCCGCGAGCACGCCTGCCACTGCCGAACCCACCGCCGCCTTGATCCTGCCGTGCAGCGCGCGGAGTTCATGCCGGTCCGTGCGCACCTCAATGATGGTGCGTCCGGTGAACGGCGCGGCAAGCGCCTCGGCGAGTCCCGCCGTCGTACTCACCGAGCAATGCCCGACGCCGTACGCAGCGGCGAGTGCCCCAATGTCCACTGAGTGCGGGGTGCCGAAGAGGCGCTCGACGGCGTCCCCGTAGCCGCCTGCCTCGGCGACCGCACCGTGTTCCAGGAGGCTGAAGATGGCGCCGCCGGCATCGTTGAGGACCACAATGCGCAACTGCGGCTGCTCCTCGCCGGCGCCAAGGAAGAGGCCGCCGGCGTCATGCAGGAAGGTGACGTCACCAAGGAGGAGGGTGGTTTCCTGGTGGCCGCCGAGGGCGATGCCGGTGGCGGTGGAAATGGTGCCGTCGATGCCGGCGAGGCCCCGGCTGGCGAACACCGTGGCGGACGGCTCGGCGGCGGGCTGGCCCGCGAGGTCGACGTCGCGGATGCCGTTGGACGAGCCAAGGACCAGCTGGCCGCGGGCGTGCTGCCACACGAGGGCGCCGACGGCGGGGCCGGTTGCTGCCTCTGCCGTGGCGAGTATGCCGTCGACGGCATGCTGGGCCGCGGCGCCAGCGAGCAGCCACGCGTCGAGCCAGGCGGACGAGCCCCGGCCGGCGAACTCCGCGAGTTCGGCCAGGCTGGTGATGGGCGTTTCCCGGCGTCTGCCTGGCTCGTACCAGGCCACCGGCACCGGCTCATAGAGGGCCGCCGGGATGTCCGTCCGGGCCAGCAGCGCCGACACCGGCCGGGAAAGCGTGGGGCGGCCGAACACCACCGCACGTTCGATCGGCAGCGCCGAGTCCGGTCCGAAGTGCTCCAGCAGCACGCGGTACGGCCCCACCGCGTTGGGGCCGAAGCGGGAGTTGGACGACGGCTCTGCCAGCAGGGGCAGCCCGTGGGCGCGGGCGAAAGCCTCGGCGACCGGACCGGCGTCGTGCCCGGCCAGGACCACGGTGCGCCTCTCGGGGAGCTCGGCCGGGGCGGGATCGAGGGTCATGGTGAGCGGTTCGGTGCCAATCCGGAAGGTCCCGTGGCCGCGTTCTTCGGGCAGCCGCTCCCCCGCGTCGGGCACCAGGGGATCGCGGAAGGCAAGGTTCAGCTGCACCGGTCCCGGCGGCGTATCCTCGAAAGCCCCGGTGGCGGCGGCGAGCGCCGTTTCCACCGCGCGCTGCGGACTTTCGCCGGCGGGAATGTCGACGGCGAAGCGGACGTGCTCACCGAAGAGGTCCAGCTGGATGGTGGTCTGGTTCGCGCCGGTTCCGCGCAGTTCCTCCGGCCGGTCCGCCGAGACCACCACCAGCGGGACAGCTGCGTGGTTGGCCTCCATAACCGCGGGGAGGAGATTCCCGACGGCGGTCCCCGACGTCGTCAGCACCGCTGCCGGCGCGCCCGTGGCCAGGGCCAGGCCGAGGGCGGTGAAGCCGGCCGAGCGCTCGTCGATCCGGACCAGCAGCTCGACGTTCCCGGCCGCCGAAGCCTCCGCCAACGCATACGCCATGGGGGCGGACCGCGAGCCCGGCGCCACCACGACGTACCGGACGCCGCCGTCGAGCAGCGACGCGACGGCAATCCGCGCGGACGCCACGGACGTCAGCGTGGGCCCGGGGTCAGTGTGGTCCGAGGAATCGGCAGGGGCGCCGGACGGCTCAACAGAAGAGGACTCAGGCTCAGCGGCAGCGGGGACGGCAGGCTCGGCGGGGTCGTGGGAAGTCACCGAACCAGTCTGCCACCCCCAACCCTTCCTCACGTTCTGCCGCCTCATCCCCAACCCTTCCGCACGTTCTGCCGCCTCACCCCCAACCCTTCCTCACCTCCTGCCGCCCAGGGCCAAACGCGTCCTCACTTCCCAAGGAAAATGAGGACGCGTTCGGCTAAAAGCGGCAGGATCTGATGGATCGTCGGGGAAAACCCGACCGGATGTGAGGAAGCGATTGGGGCGTCGGCGTCAGAACGAGGCGGAGCCTAGGCGCGGAACACCTGGACCACGGCCGGGCGGGGAGCGCGGACCTGGCCCGGACGGGGAGTCGCGCCGGCGGCAACGTAGTCCGGGAAGTAGGAGTGCGGCGCCTCGAAGGTGCCCTCCTCGCCAGGGTGCTGTACGGAGACGAAAACGCTGCGCTCGGTGTCGTGGACGATCGGTCCGCAGGTTTCTGCATCGCGCGGCACGGCGAGGAACTGCTCCACGCGGCCGCGCTCGGGGCCATCCAGGGTGACCTTGAACAGGCCGTCGGCCTTGCCGATGCCGGAGGGGGCGCCGTCGGTGGAGATCCAGAGGTTGCCCACGGAGTCGAAGGCCAGGTTGTCCGGGCAGGAAATCGGCGAGACCTTGTCAGCCGGGAAGCCGGAGAAATAGGTGACGTCGCCGGTGGAGGGATCGCCGCAGACCATCAGCAGGTTCCAGGTGAACCGTGTGGAGGTCTGGTCGCCGGTTTCCGTGATTTCCACGATGTGGCCGTCGCGGTTTTCGTTGCGCGGGTTGACCTCGGTGGCGCCTTCCTTGCCCGGCTTGCCGCGGTCCGAGTTGTTGGTGCAGGCCACGTAGACCTTGCCCGTCCGGAGGCTGGGCTGGACATCCTCGCAGCGGTCCATCTTGGTGGGGCCCACCTTGTCCGCAGCCAGCCGCGTGTACACCAGCACGTCCTCGAGGGACATCCCCGCAACCATGGACTTGCCGCCGACCACCAGGGGCAGCCATTCGCCGGTGCCGTCAAAGGAGCCGTCGGACGGAACGGAGCCCTTGCCGTCGATCTCCGCGGCTGGGGCGTTGCCGGTGAACTTGGCAACGTACAGGTCGCCCTCGGAGAGGAGCGTCATGTTGTGCTTGCGGTCGCCCTCGCGGTACTTGGCCTTGGAAACGAACTTGTAGAGGTAGTCGAAGCGCTCGTCGTCGCCGGAGTAGGCCACCACGTGGCCGGACTTGGCCACAATCACGTTGGCGCCCTCGTGCTTGAAGCGGCCCAGGGCAGAGTGCTTCTTCGGCGTGGAGGTCGGGTCGAACGGGTCCACCTCGACAATCCAGCCGAAGCGGTTGGTTTCGTTTTCGTAGCCGGCGTTATTGGCGTTGAAGCGGGGGTCGTCCAGCTCCCACTGCCGTGCCGTGGCCTTGTTGGTGAGCCCGTAGCGCTTGTCCGAGGCGGACGTGCCCGGCGCAACGAAGTAGCCGTTGAAGTTTTCCTCGCCCGAGAGGATGGTGCCCCACGGGGTGGTTCCTCCGGAGCAGTTGCCCAGCGTGCCGCTGATCCAGCGGCCCTCGGGGTCGGCCACGGTCTTGACCAGGTCCGAGCCGGCGACGGGGCCGGTCAGCTCGTAGCGGGTGCTGTTCAGGTAGCGGCGGTTCAGCGGGGCGCCCTGGACGTAGCTCCACGGCTTGTTCTTGTTCTTGCGCTCCAGCTCGACGACGGTCAGGCCGTGGGCGGCCGCACCCACCGCACGCTTCTGCTCGGCCGGCATGCCGGCCGGGAACATGATGTTCTCGTTGGTGTATTCGTGGTTCGCGAAAAGCAGCGCGCGCCGGCCCTTGCTGCCGGGGATCTCGAGGATGTCCGAGTAGTCGTTGTTGTAGCCGAACTGCCGCTCCTGGGCTGCGGCGGTCTGGTTGCCCAGCTCGAACGCGGGGGCGTCCTTGAAGATCGGATCGCCCCAGCGGATCACCGGCTGCCAGGTGAAGCCCGCCGGCACCGTCAAGGCGTCGACGTCGGACGCAACGGCGGGGATGGCAGTGAACTGCAGCTTGGACGCCCCCGGGCCAAAACCGTTCTTCGCGGCGGCAGACAGTCCAGCTCCGCCGTCGGCGACGGCCTTCTCGCTGGACGTAACGCCGCTGCCAAGTACGACGGCGAGGGCACCGGCGGCGCCGAAGCCCAGGGCGGCGCGGCGGGACAGCGTGGTGGAGGCAATGTCGCGGAAGTAGCTGTTGGAGCTCGTGTTGCAGACATCGCCCGCGCAGGCGTTGTCGCACTTGAGCGCGCAGGTAATGGGGCTGCGCTTGCCTTTGGTGTGGCCGAGCATGGGCAACAGGGCGAACTTGCGTCCGGAGATTTCAGACATGGGAGAGAGACCTTCCAAGGGTTTAGATGCGGCACCGCCACCCTTCCATCGAAAGCGAACCGGAAGCCGACACTCAGATGAAGATCCGGTGAACTCGGGCCCTGGTGAGGAAGCGTCGGGGGAAAACCCGCAGGACCTGAGGAAGCGTCGGGGAAAAACCCGCAAGACCTGAGGAAGCGTCGGGGAAAAACCCGCAAGAGGTGAGGAAGCGTCGGGGAAAGCTAGGCCGTGGCGGGAATCAGCGCGTACGCCCGGCGGAGCCGGGCGAGCCACCAGTCGCGGCGTTCGGGCGGGGCGGCGTACTGCTCAAGCAGCTCCTCGTTGGCGACGGCATCACGCAAGGTGATGGCGCCGTCGTCGGCCACCAATGGCTGGGCGGTGACGTCCGCTGCGAGCAGCGAGACCGTTCCCAGCCCGCAGGCGTACGGCAATTCCGGCAGCGCGGCGGCCAGCGCGAGCCCGGCCCGGATCCCCACTGACGTGTCGAGGGCGGAACTCACCACGGCGGGCATCCCCGCCTGGGCGACCAGCTCCAGCGCGCGCCGGACTCCCCCCAGCGGCGCCACCTTCACCACGAGGAGATCTGCGGCGCCGGCCCGCGCCACCTTGAGGGGATCCTCCTCCTTGCGGACACTTTCGTCGGCCGCGATCAGCACCGGCACCCCCGCGGCACGGAGCCGCCGGCGCACCTCAGCCAGGCCCTCGATCGCCGGCACCGGCTGCTCAGCGTATTCGAGCCCGGCGTCGGCCAGCCGGGTCAGTGCCGCTACCGCAGCGGGAACGTCCCAGCCGCCGTTGGCGTCCACCCGGATGGCGGCGTCCGGAAGCTCGGCGCGGACAGCGGCAACGCGGGCGGCGTCGTCGTCGAGCGTCTGCCCGCGTTCTGCCACCTTGACTTTGACGGCGTCTACGCGGCCGAACCGGTCCAGTATCTCCGGCACCCGGCCCGCCTCGACGGCGGGCACTGTCGCATTGACGGGGATGCTGGTCCGCAGCGGCTCAGGGAAACCGTGCCAGCCGGCTTCGATGGCCGCGGCGAGCCATCGTGAGGCTTCGGCGTCGCCGTATTCGGGGAAGGCGCCGAACTCGCCCCATCCCAGCGGGCCTTGGAGGAGCAGCGTTTCGCGTTCCAGGATCCCGCGGAACTTCACGCGCATGGGCAGAACCACCACGCGGGCGCTTGGCAGCAGCTCCTCGAGGGGCGGGTACTGGAGAGGCATGAATTCACTGTACCGGCGGCAAACTGCGCCGGCCCCCACTCCATTGGAGGGGCCGGCGGCCTTGGGACCCGGATGGGGAATGCTGCTCAGGCGGGAGTTACCCCGAGGGCACCGGTTCCGGCTCGTGGTCGAAGGAGGCCGGAACCCTGGCGCTGCCGACCCCGAAGCGGGCAATTACCGTGGTCCCCTGGCCGGGGGCGGACATCACCTGGAGCGTGCCGCCGGCCTCGCCGATGGTGTCCTTCATGATCCGCAGGCCGAAGTGCCCCTCCGGTGACCCCTCGCTCTGGTCGAAGCCGCAGCCGTCATCCTGGATGCGGATCTCCGCGCGGTCACGGTCCTGCTGGAGGTGGAGCTCGGCCCTGCTCGCCCTGGAATGCTTGGCTGTGTTGGCCAGGGCCTCACGGGCCACCCGGTAGAACAGCGCCGCGCGGTCCCGGTCCAGCTCGCACTGCTCCGGCAGGTCGAGCTCAAGGCTGATCCCGCGTTCCTCGAGCGGGTCGCCGAGCCGGGCAAGCGCCCCGGAGAGGCCCAGCCGGTTCAGGTCCGGCGGGTACAGCTCGCTGGTCATGGCCCGCAGGCTGCGGACGTTGTCCTGCAGGATCCGCCGGGCGTCGGAGAACAGCGCCCGCTGGCCCACCGGACTGTGCAGTTCCTCGGACTCCATTACGTAGGACAGCCCCGAGAGCTCCTGGATCACTTCGTCGTGCAGGTCCCGGGCAATGCGCTGCCGCTCCAGCTCGGAGGCTTCGATGGCCCGGCGGAGCAGCCGGCTCCGGCCGGCTTCGTAGGCCTGGATCCTGCGGGCCAGCTGGACTGCGGGGAACAGCTGCGCCAACTGCAGGACGGCCAGTGAAAGCAGGAACGGCGGTGCCATGCCGAACAGCACGGAAGCCTGCTCCTGGCGGACGCCGTCGTCGTCGTAATAAGTCTCGAAAACCAACTTCTGCCCGTCGGGGGCCGTGACCGGCACGTAGACCTCCACGAGCTCGCCGTTTTCGACGTTGGGCGTGTTGACCTCGTCCTTCTGCGTTTCCAGGTTGGCGGGGACGTCACCGCCGTCCAGGACCTCCTGCGCCTCGTGCGGCAGGTCGAACTTCTTGCCGATCAGCTTCGAGTCTTCGGAGTAGACGATGCGCCCGTCCTTGTTCCAGAGCCTGATCTCGAAGACCGACGTGTCGTCCATCCAGGGACGGAGGCGCTCGTCGAGCCGTTCAATGGCGGTGGGGTTGCCGGACAGGACTTCCTCGTCCAGGAGCGGCCCCACCACGTTGTTGGCCAGGTGGTCGGTGGCCTCCTTGGAGTTCTCCAGTGCGTGGCGTTCAGCCTCGGACCAGATCCAGAAAGCCACCGGGGTGGTGACCACCACCAGGGCAACCAGCCCCATCAGCAGGAACCGCCGGACGGCCTTGAAAACCTCGGAATTGTGGTTGGCCGGCGATTCGAACGGGCGGGACAGAACAGGTTTGCGGAGCGGTGGCCTAGCCATGGCTCGGCTGCTCGAGCATGCCGCGCCGTGACGCTTCCATGACCGATTCGAGCTGCGAGTGGGTTCCGAGCTTGGCGAAGATTGCCTTCACGTAGCCGCGGCAGGTGTTGAGGGAGATGTCCAGCTTGCTGGCCACTTCCTTCGAGCCGTGGCCACCGGCCATCAGCCGGAGCACATCCAGTTCGCGGGGCGTCAGGACGGGTCCGCCCGGCTCCACTTCGCGGGCGGCGGGGGCCGGAGCGGGGGTGGACATACCCAGCTGGGCCACCAGCGAGGGATGGACCACCATGTTGCCGGCCCGTGCGTAGCGGAGGGTGTCCAGGAGGGTGGACAGCGATCCGCCCTTCGGCAGGAAGGCGCAGATGCCCATCGAGGCGGCGGTCCGCAGCGCTTCCGGTGTCGGGTCGCCGGTGAGCATGACGATCCGGGTGTTCGGGGCGTCGGCCAGGATCCGGGCAGCGGCGGTGAGGCCGTCGCCGTCGGGCAGGTGGAAGTCCATGATAACGACGTCGGGCTTGAGTGCGATGCTCTGCTCCACGCCGCTCTTGGCGGTGGTGGCCGAGGCGACGCTCCGCAGGTCGGGCTCGCGGTCCAGGGCTGCGGTCAGCAGTTCGGTGAACGTGCTGTGGTCGTCGATGGTCAGGATGCTGATTTCCCGCGTGATCTGCGATGTTGCCGGGATGGGAGCATCAGAATCTGAGAGGTCCATTTCATCCTCGCTGGCGGCCGTTGCCTGCAGCAGCCGGGCGTGTGCTTCACGCAGCGGACGTCCGGGGAGGCAGCCGATCTCCTGGTCCATGACCCGGCGGCACCGTCCGTAGGCGCGCAACGCTTCCATGTACTGCCCGGATTCCTCGAGGCCCAGGACCAGTGCGGTCCAGGCGCGCTCGTTGATGGGATCGTCCACCAGCAGTTCGCTGGCCAGGGCCACCGCCCGCTCCGGGTGTCCGACGGCGACGGCGGCTTCCGCTGCCCGAGCCTTGATGCTGGCGACGCGTGCGGAGTGAAGAGCACGCTCCTCCTCGGCCCAGCCGGCCAGCAGCTCGTCACCGAGCAGCGGCACCGACGCGATGTCGAGGGCCTTCTCGAGCAGCCGGAAGGACTCCTCCGGAGAGGCATGCCCGGCCTGCTTGAGCAGGTCATCGAAGCGGTCGAGGTCAAGGTCCACCATGCTGCGGTCGATCATGTAGCCGCCGGTGACCGTGCGGAGGGCGCCGCCCTTGCCGCTTCCGGGCTGGAGGTGCCGGCGCAGCACGCTGACGTAGCTTTCCAGCGTGGACAGGGCCTCAGCCGGCGGCTGGCCGTTCCACAGAACATCGATCAGGTGGTTCTTGGAGACCGGGGTCCCCAGCTTGAGCAAAAGGATTTCAAGGACCTGGCGGGGCTTGGGACCGCCAAGTTCGTGGGATCCGATGACCACGCCGCCGCGGCGGACACGGAGCGGACCCAGGATGTTGATGGACAACTTCGTTGTTGTGCCACCGGCTTCTTCCAGTGAGTTAGGAAGGTACTCGTCGTCGTTGACTCTCCGGGACCAACGAGTATCTTCTGCAACCGTCTGAACCATTTGTCTGCACCTACTATCCCCATGACCTGCATTCCCCATGAATGGCTTGGATTCATACTTGTCACTCAGGCAAGTAGGGGCACGAGTAGCGAGTACTCGAATTTCGGCGGCGGCACTACTTGGTTGCTTTTGCATCGAGCCACCCACCACTCGGCTGAGGCGGCCCGCGGCTCCCCCGAAACCGGCCGGGAGGACGGCAGCGGGGTCCGGAAACACCAAGTTTTTCCCAAGAACCCGGGGCTACATTCGTATTACCGCAGTTAGAGCGGTACTACTGCGATCCTCGTCCCAGGAGGACCGCCGAATCAGCATGAAACGGGTGATCCAATGAGGCGGACCATGGGCGGGCCGGGTACAACCAAGTACTCCGAGTACCCGGCAATGAGCGTCTTTGCCGGCCGCTCCGGATTTCAAAAAAATTCTGCCCGGCGGGCGTTGCCGTGCATCACATTGCGGACGCCACAGATTAAAAGACGCCGGGCAGTCCCATGAATGCGGCCGGCGCATTCCGCACGGAGGTCCATTCCGTCCGCTTCCGGTTGCTGGCCACGCTGCTCGTCTTCATGGCTGTGGGCCTCTTTGTGGCCGGCGCGGCCACCCATGCCGCCCAGCTGAAGAGCCTCAACGACCGCGTCAACGCGGAGCTGCAGCTGCCGCGCAAGAACCTGGACGAGCTTGCCAAACAGGGCCGGCCGAATTTTGGCGGCGCCGCGTACACCACCCTGCACGACCTTTTTACAACCTATCTGCGCAACGGGGCTCCCGGCGGCTACGAGTCCGTGATGACCATGCTCCGCGGGGGCAACGTCATCCTGCCCAAAGGGGACCAGCCGACCAACCTGAACACGGCCGGCGTCACCGACCACGTCTGGAGCTGGAGCGTGGCCGGACAGACCGTGATGCGCGACATCGACCTGGACGGCCGGCAGGTCCGCCTGGCCATTACGTCCGTTTCCCTGGCCGGCGGCCGCCAGGACCAGGGCCTGCTGATCGCCTCGAGCGAGATCGGCGCCCAGCGCGCCGAGGTTTTCGGTTCGATGTGGACCTTCGCCCTGGCGTCCCTGGCGACGCTCGCGCTGACCGGCTTGGTGGGCTACCTGGTCACCGGGCGGTTGCTGCGTCCCGTCCGGCGGCTCCGCGAGGCCACGGAGGCCACCACCTTTGAGGACCTGACGAAACGCGTTGAGGTGCCGGACAGTACGGACGACGTCGCCCAGCTGGCCATGAACTTCAACCGCATGCTCGAACGGCTGGAGTCCGGCTTCGACAACCAGCGCCGCTTCGTCCACGACGCCAGCCACGAACTGCGCACCCCCATGACCATCATCCGCGGCTACCTGGAGCTGCTTCGAGCCGAGGATCCCGACGACGTCGACCAGACCCGCATGCTGCTCCTGGACGAGCTGGACCGGATGCAGGTATTGGTGGATGACCTGCTGATCCTTGCCCGCAGCGGCCGCCCGGACTTCGTGACGCCCACCTGGGTGGAGGCTGACGACCTCCTGCAGGACGTCCTGAACCGGGTCCGGGTCCTCGGCGAGCGCCAGTGGCATCTGGACGCCAAGCCCGGCGGCCTGATCCGCGCCGACCGCCGCCGGCTCACCCAGGCGCTGGAGCAGCTCGCCGCGAACGCAGTCAAACACACCTCCGAGTCGGACCGGATCTCCGTTGGCGGGGCTTGGGTGGAGAACGACGACGGCGCCCCCCAGGGCGGACGGGCGGTGGTTGGGCGGGAGCTGGCAGGCCCGGCATCCCGGCAGCTGGAGATCTGGGTGTCGGACACCGGCACCGGCATCCCGGCCGACGACCATGAGCGCATCTTCGAGCGCTTTGGCAAGGGCAGCAACTCGGCAGCCTCGGAGGGTTCGGGCCTGGGGCTGTCCATCGTGAAGGCCATCGCGGAGGCACATGGCGGCATGGTGCTGCTGGAGTCCGAGGAGGGCAAGGGCAGCCGCTTCGTGATCCGAATCCCTTCCGGCGGCACGGACGCTGGCGGTGAAACGGATGATTCCGCAGCCGAGGACGCCGCCAGCCTAAGCGGCAGCGAAGGCGCTGCAGCTACGGGCCCCGCGGCCAGGGGCCACGCTGATAAGGGCCCCGCTGTGAGGGGGCCGGCAAAAGGTCCGCGACATAAGGGAACGCACGCTGCCGGCGCCAAACCAAAGCCGGCGGGACCGGCGTCGGACATTGAATTGGCCACCCGGGCGGGAGGCTCGCCTTGACACGGATCCTGATCGCCGACGACGAGCCGCGCATCGCAGCCTTCCTCGCCAAGGGCCTCACGGCGGCCGGCTACACCACCACCCAGGTCTCCGACGGGGTGAAGGCACTGGATTACGCCACGTCCGGGGAGTTCGACCTCCTCATCCTGGACATCGGCATGCCGAGGATGGACGGGCTCACCGTGCTCAAGAACCTCCGCGACATGCACTCCACGATTCCGGTGATCATCCTGACGGCGGCGGACAGCCTGGAGAGCACGGTGACGGCGCTCGACGGCGGTGCGGACGACTACATGACCAAACCATTCCGGTTCGAGGAGCTGCTCTCCCGCATCAAGCTCCGCCTCCGGGGCGCACAGGCCGTTTCCGCGGCCCCGACGTTCGTCTGTGGCGACCTGTCGCTGGACGTGAACCTGCGCACCGCCGAGATCGGCGGCCGCGTGATCGACCTGTCCGCGCGGGAGTTCGTCATGGCCCGGACGTTCATGGAGAACGCCGGCAAGGTGCTCAGCCGCGAGCAGCTCCTGAGCCGGGTGTGGGGCTACCACTTCGAGGGGTCCTCCAACGTGGTGGACGTATACGTGCGGTACCTGCGGCACAAGCTGGGCCAGGAGCGCATCCAGACCATCCGCGGCGTGGGCTACCGCCTCGTCAGCCTGACCGGCCCGTCCCCTGCGGCTCCCGGCGATGCGGCCGAAGATGCAGCCGGCGATGCAGCCGGGGCCGCTGATGATGCGGAAGGCCACGCGGTCTAGGCCTTCCGGGCCGCATCTGACGCTTCCCGTTATCCGGCCCGCCGGGCCGCATGAGAAGACTCTCATCCGCGTCTCATCCCTGCCTCACCTTCACGCCTCAAAGTTGTTTCACGAAGGAGGTGTGGCAGGGCGATGAAGAGTTGGTCGTTGCTGAGCATTCCGCTGGTGGGACTCGCCAGCTTCACCGTCTGGGCGCAGGCTGTCACCGGGGCGCCGACAGGTCAGGAACCCGGCGTAATTGTTCGCGATCCGGGCCCCCGCGACTCGGTCCTCAAATTCGACGGCTCCACTGAAACCCCGCGGCTGTCGCCGCTCACCAACCCCACGGCCACGCCCAAGACCTCGTCACCGGCGCTCAAATCGGCGCCGCTGAATCCTGCCACCTCCTCGCCTCATTCCACGAAGGCAGCAGAACCGGCACCCGACGACCCAGCCAATTCCAGCGAAGACCCCGACGTAACGTCCGATGATTCCGGCGTCGAGGTCGTGGAACCGGCCCAGGTAACTTCCCCAGCAGCGGAACCCACTGACGATTCAACGTCCTCGAGCCAGCTCGATGGCAAAGGCGGTCTCTCCGGCACCAACGGTCTCTCCGGCACCAGCGGCAGGAGTGGCAGCAGCAATGAATAATCGCACGCGGCGGCAACCCGATGAAGCAGTTTCCCCCCGCAAAAAGGAGCCAGTGATGCACACGGAATTCCGCGATCTGTATGAACCCATTCCGCCGGAGCGATGGGGCTCCACGGTTGACTCCGCGTATGGCCAGCCGACCACGGTGATGGTGGACGACTCGGAACTCCATCAGCAGGTCCTGGACATCATCCACAACGTGCTCGCCACAGCCGATCCGCGGTCCGACGTCCGGCGCCGGCTCCTGCGCCACCTTGCTGAGAACCCCGGGCATCCCGAACAGGCGCTGCTGGACCACCTGCGCGACAGGAACCGGCGCGGCGGCCGCTCCCCGCGCGATAGCCGGGCTTCCACGATCGATCCGCACGTCTAGCCGACGAAAAACGCAGCTCCCGCTGCCCCACAGACCGGGTACCCGCCGCGGCACGGGTACCCGACGCATGTCCGGCCCGGAATGGTTTTCCGGGCCGATTGTTTGGGCACCGCAGGAGGACCGCCCTTGACGGCCCGTCAGAAGAGCAGCAGCACGAAGCCGCCGACGGTGCTCACGATGCCCACACCGGTAAGGATCCAGCCGAGGATCAGGATGAGGTTGTCGTGCTTCGGCGGTTTGAGGCCCCACCGCGAGGGGTGGCAGAGGTCGTAATGGAGCTCCACGGTGGTACCGGCCTCCAGGCCCCGCCCGACGTCGGAGTCCACCAGGGTCTGGCGCGGGACGTTCGCCTGGTCGGTCCACCGGAAGCCGGTGAAGCCGCCGGCCGTGTAGACCTCTCCCGTGGTTTTGGTCCAGGCGCAGCGGCGCCGTTCGATAACCAGTCCCCAGACGCGCAACGGCACGCCGGGGAGGAAGCCCACCCACGTCATTATTTCCAGGATGGGGCCAAGTACGTCCGAGATACCGCCCATGCACCAACTTTAGCGGCCATCCAGCGCCAGCACGGAGCGTCGGCTGCCGGTTTCCTCCGGCTGCTCGCGTGCCCATTTCACGTCCGCGGTGTCGAACTGCTGCGGGATGAAATCAGAACGCACTCACCAGGCAAGCAGGCGACTCCCAGCAAACTGTGACACCCTTGTTACGATGACTTTCCAGCTCAGGGACCCCCGCCGTAAGAAGCAAGGCCGCCAGCAGCAGGGCGGTCAGAAGCCGCGCCGCCAGCCGGCAGCCGGACGGATGCGCCTCGCAGCGGGCACCGGCTTCCTCTTCGCCGTGGCCACCCTGGCCTGCGCCACGGGCCTCGCCGCCACCTACTACTACTTCGTCCGCACCACCACAGGCCAGTTCATCGACGAGTCCGCGCTGGTGGAGGCCGTGGAAATCCACGGGCCCGCCGGCAAGGTGACCACCCGGTTCCTGGACTGGCTGCCCACCATCTCCCTGGTGATGGCCGCCGTCGTTGTTCTTTTGGTGACGGTAATTCACCGCCGGTGGCGGGCAGCGGGCATTGCCGTGGCGGCGTGCGTCGCGGCGAACATCGCCACGCAGGTGCTCAAGGACCTCCTGCCGCTGCGGCCCTTCCGGGGCGTCGAGACGCTGGAGCTGAATTCGCTGCCGTCCGGGCACACCACGCTGGCGGCGTCCGCGGCCGCGGCCGTGTTCCTGATGGCGTCACCGCGGTGGCGTCCGCTGGCCGGCTTCGTCGGCGGCACGTTTGCCATCGCGTCCGGCATGTCCACACTGGTGAACCAGTGGCACCGGCCGGCGGACGTAGTGGCGGCGTTCCTGGTGGTTGGCTGTTTCATGATTCCCGCGGGCTGGCTGATTCTCCGCAACGACGGCCACGAGTGGAACGTCTGGGACGGCTTCGGCGGGCACTGGGGTTCGGCCCGGCTGTGGATCGGGCTGCCTGTGGTGCTGGGTCTGGCCTCGGCGGCGGTGTCCGTGTATTCGCTGGTGATGATCGTGCCGGGCATCGGCCAGGAGGCCAGCACCACCAACTACTTCTGGGCGGGCATTTCGCTGATCGTGATCGCCGGGTACCTGGCCACCGTGGCCACGACCTCGCTGTTTGCGTATGCCGTCCGGCGCCGGGACTAACCAAGGCGCCGGCCCCGCCGTCCCCGCCCCACCCAACTAGGTCGCAGATCAGGGCGTTCCCAGCGCTGGGAACGCCCTGATC
>NZ_JBHTXX010000028.1:0-83342 GCF_042791415.1 Arthrobacter sp. NPDC056691 | reverse complement strand
GCGATCGGACAGCTCGAGTCCCTGGGCTACCAAGTCATTCTCGAACCCTTGCAACAAGCCGGCTAAGAAACCACAACCGTTAATTTTCATGTCAGTGCGCCAGCCTGTGGCGGCGAATCCAGGCGGCAACCTATGAACCAAGCACCATCCAGCGGTCCGTCCGGGCGCGGAGTCCCAGCGTCACGGCGCGGGCGCACATGTAGCCCAGCGAAAAAGCCACCCACACCCAAATCAGCGCCGCCGCGCCGCCGGCCCCGGCCAGCGGCACCGCAAGCAGCAGCGGAAGGTACACCGCAAGATTTACGACGCCGGCAATCGCCAGATACTTCGCGTCGCCGGCGCCGATCAGCACCCCGTCGAGGACGAACACGTACCCGGCGAGAGGCTGACCCGCGGCGAGGACCCAGAGGGCGGCGGTCAGTACCGACTGGACGCCGGAATCGGACGTGAAGAGGGCCCCGGCGAACGGGGCCACCGCGGCGAGCAGCACGCCGGTGGCCACACCGAAGCCGGTGCCCCAGCGGATCATGGTCCGGGTCAGGATCCGGGCCTTGCCGGGGTTGGCGGCCCCCAATTCCTTGCCGATCAGCGCCTGCGCGGCAATGGCCAGGGCGTCCAGCGCGAAGGCGAGGAAGGTGAATACAGTCATGGCAAGCTGGTGGGCGGCCAGGTTCACGGCACCCTGGGCCGTGACCACGAGGACGGTGGCGAGGATGGCGGTGCGCAGGCTCAGCGTCCGCAGCATGAGCCAGGAGCCCACCTGGGTCATGGCCCGGATCCCATGCCAGTCGGGCAGCAGGCTGACGCCGTGATGCCGGGCGTTGCGCTGCACCATCACCAGATACACCGCGGCCATGGCCCACTGCGCAATGCTGGTTCCCACCGCGGATCCGACCACAGAAAGTCCGAGGCCGTACACCAACACGAGGTTCAGCACGATGTTCAGCGAGAATCCCGCCGTGGCCACCACCAATGGCGTACGGGTGTCCTGCAGCCCCCTCAGCACGCCTGTCCCGGCGAAGATCAGCAGCATCGCGACCAGCCCGGGCATGGACCAGCGCAGGTAATCCACGGCGAAGGTGCGGATCTCCGGAGTCGGCCCCATGAGTCCGATCAGCGGCTCCGCGGCGAGGAACCCGGCCAGGGCCAGCACGGTGCCCAGCAGCAAGGCGAGCCAGACGCCGTCGCGCCCGGCAGCCAGCGCCCTGCCCAGCTGGCCATCCCCTACCGCCCGCGCCACGGCGGGTGTGGTGGAGTAGGCCAGGAAGACCATCAGCCCCACCGCAGTATGCAGCACCGCCGAGGCCAGCCCGACGCCGGCCAGCTGGGCAACGCCCAGGTGGCCCACGATGGCCGAGTCGGCGAGCAGAAAGAGCGGCTCGGCGATCAGCGCGCCAAAGGCGGGAACGGCAAGCCGGAGGATTTCACGGCCGTGGCTCTCGGGCTTTGGAATGGAAACGGCGGCGGAAGGCGATTGGGGCACGGAGCCAGCCTAACGGCCCAGGCAGCGGGCGAGGGCGAAAGATACCCACGACACATTAGTTGACACTTCAACAAAATTTCGGGACAGTGGAAGGGAAGCTTCACCCTGCGCGCTCCTGACCGCGTGCCCAAAGAGACAACCCCCCAATCGATCCGAACGGTGAGAATCTCCATGAACCAGTCCACCCAGACCACCACTGCACTGACGATCCTGCGGGTGATCGCAGGATTCCTCTTCGCCGCGCACGGCTGGCAGAAGTTCAGCGAATTCACCATCGCCGGCACACAGGCATCCTTTGCCAAGATGGGTGTTCCGGCCGCCGAGGTCGCCGCCCCGATCGTCGCCACCCTGGAACTGGCGGGCGGGATCGCCCTCATCCTCGGCGTGCTGACTCGCGTCTTCGCTGCCCTGCTCGCCCTGGACATGCTTGGCGCCCTCTTCCTCGTCCACGCCTCGGCCGGAGTTTTCGTCGCCACCGGCGGCTACGAGCTGGTCCTCCTGCTGGCAGCCGGGGCAGCAGCCATCGCCGTGGCCGGAGCCGGCCGCCTTTCGGCGGACGCTGCCCTCTTCGGCCGCCGCGAATCAAAGCTCAAGGTCCTCGCTTAATACTCCCGGAAACACAGCATCGCCCAAGGGCGGTGACTGTCCGGAAAACAACGACGGCGGCTGCTCGCCTGGCGCTTCGGCGCCCGGTGTGCGGCCGCCGTCGTTTTGCTTTTCTTCAATCGGTTCTGCCGGTCGCTGTTGATTCGGCCAACTGCTCTTGGTTCAGCCGGTGACGCCGGTCAGTTCATCCGGCGAGTGTGGCAGCTGCGCAGTACGAATGACCTTTCCCGCGTTCAGGTCCACGGCGTGGAGTTTCCGGGTCGCCGGCTCGGTTACATAGGCGGTGGAGCCCTGGACATACAAGGTGGGCCGCGGGTCCTGCCACGCCTCGGGCTCCTGCCAGGCCGGCACGACGGGGACGGTGGACATGGTGGCGCCGGTCAGCGGATTGAGAACGTGCAGCGCGCCGTCAGTGCCGAGGACCAGCGCCTCCCCGGCTGGCCCGCGGCCCAGCGACCGGAAGGAATAGCTCGTACCAAGCTCCACCAGCTTCAGGGCCTTGGTGTCGGTGTTCACCAGCGAAATCCTGGTGGGCCGCTCCAGAACCGCTTCCTTGTCCACCTTGTAGTCCCCGAGCACCACGGGCGACGCCGCCGAACCGGCCTGGTTTCCCATCCGGCCATAGGCGTCAGGACTGGAAATCTTGGAGAACTTCCCGTCCCTGAATACCAGCATCCCGTCTTCACATCCAAAGGTCACGGTGTTTTCGCGAGCCACAGCCTCACCGTGGACGCCGGGGCAGCTCTGGCTCCGGAGGACCTGCTTGCGCTCCCGGGCCGTCCCAGCGGCGGGGCCCAGGAGTGCCACAGCGCTGCGGGCATTCTCGTCCCCCACGGTCACCAGCAGCTTGCCGTCCTCCAGCTCCACAGCCACGCCATGGTGGGCCTCGGGCGCGGTGTAGGTGGACACTTCCGGAAGCCCGTCTTCCGCCAGCCCTCCGAGGGCGGCCGATTCGAAGGACTGCACCGCGCCGGACCCGTCACTGAACAGGACGGTCCTGCCGGCGTGCCGCACCACATGGCCCGGCTTGCTCGCCTCGAACGCATGATCCGCCAGCGCGGGCCGGGCGGCATAGGAATGGCCATGGTCGCCATGGCGCTCGGTCCAGGTACCCGCATCCAGGACGCGGAACGAGTCGCCCGCCGCCACCAGGACGTGGCGGCCGTCCCCGGCAGGGCTAATGCGGTTGTAGCCGTCCAGCGCGACGTCTCCCGCGGGCTCAAGGGTTGCAGCGTCCAGCACTCCGAGGCCGCCGGCGTACGTGTAGGCCAGGCGCGGTTTTGGGGCCCGAAGCTCAGTGGGTTCTGCGGTCTCCCCGCGCGGGGAGGGGCTGGCGGAATTTTCGGCGGCACTTTGCGCGGGGCCGGCGGCGCAGCCTGACAGCAGCAGGGCAACTCCGCAGACCGCCGTCAGCGGCGCCGCGAGCGGGGGCCTGCGCGGGTTTAGTGGCTTGGCTGGCAGCCTTGCGAACGGCCTCGTGAATGGCTCGTTTGGGCGGTCGCGTCGGTGGTTGGCTATCGGGTCAGCAAGTGTGAATCGTCTCGTCAACATGCACTAATGATAATCATTATCGTTAGTATGGGAACGACTCTTTCTCTTTCATGACGCGGGCTGCACGGGCCGGCCGTCTCTTATGGCGCCGGTGCGCTGGATTGTGAAGGCCCGGATCCGCCCGCAGCAGAGCGGTCAGTAAACTGCGACCATGAGCGAGACTGACGCCAACTCAGTAACCCTCCGATTCCTTGCCGCCCCCATGGACGTGGGCCACAGCGGATCCGTTGACGCCGGAACGGTGCTTGAGTGGGTGGACAAGGCCGCCTATGCGGCCGCCGTGGGCTGGGCCAAGTCCTACTGCGTCACCGCCTATGTGGGGAACATCCACTTTGCCGATCCAGTAAACATTGGCGACATGGTTGAGGTCACGGCCACCATCGTCTACACGGGCCGCTCCTCCATGCACATCCGAACGGTAGTTTCCTCCGGGGATCCCAAGGGCGGGCCAGCCACCATGCGCAGCCAGTGCATGGTGATCTTTGTAGCGGTGGGCGAGGACGGGAAACCCGTCCCGGTGAGGCCGTTCGAACCGGTAACGCCGGAGGAGCTGGAACAGCGGGACCACGCCCTGGCCCGGATCGGGATCCGCGAGCAGATCGTCGAAGCCATGAGCGCCCAGGAATATACCGACGCCGGCACCGCCGAGCGCGTCGTCCTGCGGTTCATGGCGGCACCCACCGACGTGAACTGGGGTGGAAAAGTCCACGGCGGGATCGTCATGAAATGGATCGACGAGGCCGCATATGTCTGCGCCTCACGCTACTGCGGCCGGGACACAGTGGCTGTCTTTTCCGGCGGCGTGCGCTTCTACCGGCCGCTGCTGATCGGCCACGTGGTGGAGGTGGAGGCCCGGCTGGTTTACACGGGCACCAAGGGCATGCACATTGCCGTACACGTCCGCTCCGGGGACCCCAAGGGCCGCGAACTCAACCTGACCACGTACTGCCTCACCGTCATGGTTGCCCGCGACGCCGAGGGCACCTCAGTCCCCGTCCCTGCATGGACCCCCGTGTCCGAGGAGGACAAGCGGCTCCACGCCCACGCACGGGAGCTCCTGGAAATCAGGGCAGCAGCCCCGGGAAACAGGCTGCCCAACCACCTGCTGCAGTCGCAACCGCACTAGCAACACCACCGCAGCCTAGAAGCCGCCGCCTCCGCCGGCATCCCCCGCCATGTTGGCGAACCGCGAATAATGGCCCTGGAAGGCGACCACGATGTCCTTGGTGGGGCCGTTACGGTGCTTGGCGATGAGGATGTCGGCCTCACCCGCGCGCGGGGACTCCTTGTCGTAGACGTCCTCGCGGTGCAGCAGGATCACCATGTCGGCGTCCTGCTCGATGGACCCCGATTCACGCAGGTCGGAGACCATGGGACGCTTGTCCTGGCGCTGTTCAGAGCCACGGTTCAGCTGGGACAGCGCGATGACGGGGACCTGCAGCTCCTTGGCGAGCAGTTTCAGCGCACGGGAGAACTCGGAGACTTCCTGCTGGCGGGACTCCACCTTCTTGCCCGAACTCATGAGCTGCAGGTAGTCGAGGATCACGAGCTTGAGGTCGTGCTGCTGCTTGAGCCGGCGGCACTTGGCCCTGATCTCCATGAGGGACATGTTGGGGCTGTCGTCGATGAACAGCGGGGCATCATTCATGCGCCCCATGGTGGTGGCGATCTTGGACCACTGCTCATCCTTGATGGTGCCCTTGCGGAGGTCCTGCAGGCCGATGGTGGCCTCGGCGGACAGCAAACGCATCGCGATCTCGTTGCGGCCCATTTCCAAGGAGAACATCACCGTGGCGAGGTTGTTCTTGATGGCGGCCGAACGGGCGAAGTCCAGCGCGAACGTGGACTTACCAACGGCCGGTCGGGCAGCGATGACGATCATCTGGCCCGGGTGCAGGCCGTGGGTCAGCTCATCGAGCTCATAGAAGCCGGTGGGGACACCCACCATGCCCTCGCCGCGGTGGCCTGAGGCCTCGATCTCATCCACGGTGGACTCCATGACGTCCTTCAGGACGACGTAGTCTTCCGCTGTGCGGCGTTCGGCGACCGCGTACACCTCCGCCTGGGCCTGGTTGACCAGGTCTTCCACCTCGCCGTCCTGCCCGTAGCCGAGCTGCACGATCTTGGTGCCCGCATTGACCAGCCGCCGGAGCACGGCGCGCTCTGCCACGATCTCGGCGTAGTAGCCTGCATTCGCGGCCGTGGGTACCGTCTGGATGAGCTCATGGAGGTAGGCGGGACCGCCGATGCGGTTGATCTCTCCGCGCTTGGTCAGCTCGTCGGACACTGTGACGGCATCCGCGGGTTCGCCGCGGCCGTAGAGGTCGATGACGGCCTCGTAGATGGTTTCGTGGGCAGGGCGGTAGAAGTCCTGCCCCCGCAGGATCTCAACGACGTCCGCAATGGCGTCCTTGGAGAGCATCATGCCGCCCAGGACGGACTGTTCTGCCGGAATGTCCTGCGGAGGTTTACGGCTGCCCTCGGATTCGCGGGTACCTTCGATTGAGTCCAGGTGCGTAACTGACAAAGCTGCCGTCCTCCATTGTGTCCGCAGTCCGTGCAGGAGGACTGCGGCGCGTGTGCCGTGTGCCGTGGGTGGGCCGCGCAGCGAATCTGCTGCCCGGGCTAATGCAACTACACCAGCAGGCCCTGACATTTTTCGGTCCGGGCGGTTGAACCCCGGCGACGCCTCATCCACAGGTTTTCCACAGGGCAGCACGAATATGCCGGAGTCCGGGTAATCGCCGGCTCCGGTCTTCAGGCCGGAAGGGAAAACTCACCCGAATGGGGTGTCTCCGCTACGTTAGCGCCCGGCTGGCCACTCACAAAGCCCGCAGTTCCGCACCTCTGTGGATAACGTGTGTACAAGCTACTGCTGCTTGTGCACAGCCTGTGGGGGAAGCTGTGGATAGAAAGTTTCTTTGCGGCATATATGCCGTCTGACCTGCGGAAACATTCAAATTTTGCTGTGGACAAGTTTAATTTTTTCACCAACCTTCATCCACAGCCTTAACCGCCTACTGGGGATACTGGCGGGTAATTCCACCGTTGGAGGGCGATTTCGCCGCCTCCATTCCCATTTTGTGATACGGATCACCGGCATATGTCCGGAGCCGTCGCTGCATGCATGCCGCCTGGACGAATCTTCCGGCCCAGGGTCACAACCGGCAGCACCACGGGGCCGCACCATGCGCAGGCGGGCATATGCTGTGGATAACGCGGATCTGGCGTTAAGCTCTAGGTATGGGCGACGTTCTGACAGTCTTGGTTCCTGCCCTTGTCCTCGCTGCAGCCCTCTGGGCTCTCGCTACGGCACTGAAGCCGCGTGATGGGGGCATGTCCGACGCGGACCGCTACCAGCTGGATCTGGCCCGGCGTTCCCAAGCCCATTACGCAGCCCAGGTTCAGGCGGCCCTGGCGGCCCGGGCACGCATGGAGGCGGCAGCCCTGCCAAGCCAGAACCGGCAGCAGCAGATCCAGCAGGATCAGCATCGTCCGGCGTCACCTCCAGGACATCCTGACTACCCGCACGGCTCGTACCCCGCGGCACTTGCGCCCGGGACCACGCTGAACCCGCAACTGGCGCTGCAGCTGCAGACATTGGTGCGCAACGGGCAGAAGATCCAGGCGATCAGGCTTTTGCGTCAGGCCACCCATTCCAACCTTTTGACCGCCAAGCAATATGTAGATCGGCTGTAACCATGGAATCGCTCCTGATCCCCTTCCTGATCCTCGTGGCCGTGGCCGTCGCCGTGGTCCTGGCGGCACGTGCGTTGAGCCGCCGCCGCGCTACGGTCAGGGAACCGGCCAAACCGCCGGTGGAGTCTGCAGAGCTGGCACGGGAGGCCGCCGCCAAGCTGTCCGAGGATGAACACCGGCGGCTGTATGCGCTCATCGCCCAAGGCCAGGCCATGGCGGCGATCAAGCTGTACTACGAGGTGTCAGGAGAGGGCTTGCGCTCATCTCGGGACGCGGTGGCAGCGCTGGCAGCCCACCCGCAGCCTTTCCGCCCACCGGCACAGGAGACCAGCGAACCCGAGGACGACGACGAGCCCCCGCAGCGGTTCCCGTACCGGTACCGGGCCATCGCCAGCAAAGGCGATGTCACCCGGGAGGTCAGCAGCAACATGCTCAATGACGAGATCTACGGCCGCATCCGCACGCTGGCCAAGAGTGGCAACATCGAAGCGGCCGCCACGGCGCTGACCCGGCACTCAGACATCACCATGAAGCAGGCGCGCGAATTCATCGCCCTGCTGGACGACTAACTGCCGCCGGGCGGCCGGAGCACCTAGAAGTCGAACAGGTCCCCCAGCCAGCCTTCCTTCTTCTTATGGCGCCGCCGGTCATAGTCGCGGTCGTACCCCTTGTCACGGTCGTATCCCCTGCCATAGCCGCGGTCGTCGTACCGCGGCTGGTCACGCCGCGGTTCCACGTTGCCGTACAGCGGCGGAGGAACCATGCCCGGCGCGGGTGACGCCGGAGCTGGTGGCACGGGCGCCGGAGGTGCCGCCGGCGCACGGCCGTTGACCCGGTCGATGATTTTGTCCAGTTCGCCGCGGTCCAGCCACACACCCCGGCACTGCGGGCAGTAGTCGATTTCCACCCCGCTGCGTTCGCTCATGACCAGGTCCGAAGAATCAATGGGACATTTCATGCCCGGCACAACGAGCGGGTGCTGCGATTAGTTCGCCTTACTGCCCACCGGAGATCCCGGCCAGCAGCTGTTCAAAGGGCAGCGACTCCAGCAGGGCCGGCTTGCGGCCCGGCTGGTCCCCTTCCAGGAGGCGGCTGAACTCTGCCGCCGCCCGTTCGATCCGCACCGAAAGGGGGGTACCGCCGTCGTCGGTGTATCCCCAGTCCTGGGGGCCGGCGAAGACGGCCGTGGCCGCGGTCCGCGTGCGCAGGTAGCTGAACAGCGGGCGCATGGCGTGGTCCAGCACCATCTGGTGTCGGTCCGTGCCGCCGGTGGCCCCCACGAGGACAGCCTTGCCGTCCAGCGACTTGGGGTCGAGTACGTCAATGAAGGACTTGAAAAGCCCGCTGTAGGACGCGCTGAACACCGGTGACACCGCGATGATGCCGTCGGAGGCCTCGACACCGGCGATCGCCTCTGCCAACCGGGGCGGGGCGAAGCCCGTGACGAAGTTGTTGGCGATGTCCACGGCCAGGTCTCGGAGCTCAACAACGTGGGTGGCCACCTCGTACCCGGCAGCCGTGAGCTCCCGTGTGGCGGCGGCGGCCAGCTGGTCGGCCAGCAGGCGGGTCGACGACGGCACTCCCAGGCCGGCGGACAGAACGGTTACGCGGCGGGTCTCCATGGCGGTCTCCTCAGATCGGCGCTGTATATGCGTTTGCATCTATTCGCTCAACCCGGGACGACCGTCCTTTATTCCGCTGCCCAGCAGGCGGCCCAGTACACTGCGTCCATGGCGGAGAACAAGACACAGGTGACCGGGGTTTCGGCGGACGACTTCATTGCGGCTGTGCGGCACCCGGTGCGCCGGCAGGACGGCCTGCGCCTGCGTGCCCTCATGGCGGAACTGACGGGCCAGGAACCGGAGATGTGGGGTCCCACGATCGTCGGATTCGGCCGGGTGCACTACAAGTACGCCACCGGGCGCGAAGGCGACACTGCCGCGGTGGGGTTTTCTCCCCGAAAAGCCAGCCTCTCGCTGTATGGCCTGACGGATGCACCGCAGTCGGCTGCACTCCTCGACCGTCTGGGAAAGCACAAAACCGGCGCCGGCTGCCTCTACATCAACAAGCTCGCCGACGTCGATGAAGCCGTGCTGGCCGAGATGATCAGCATCGGCTACCGATACGGCACCACGGTCCTGCACAGCCGGTAGGCAGCCCGCCGGAAGCCGACGGAACGACGAAGCCCCCGCCGTCGGATTCCCGGAGGAATCCGACGGCGGGGGCCGTCAGCAGTTCAGGACTGCGGAGTGATCCGGCAAACGCCGGACCTACTACTTGCCTGCGACTACGTCGAGTTCGATCACAGCGGCAACGTCGTCGTGCAGACGGACGTTGGCCTGGTAGGAACCGACCGACTTGATGTGAGCCGGCAGTTCAACCTTGCGCTTGTCGATGCTGCCAAGGCCTGCGGCCTCAACAGCGTCGGCGACGTCGGCCTGCTTGACCGTGCCGAACAGGCGGCCGCTTTCGCCGGCCTTGACAACCAGCTTGACCGGCTTGGCGGACAGAGCGGCGGCCTGCTTCTGAGCATCTTCCAGGGAAGCGTGCTCGCGGGCAGCGCGGGCAGCCTTGATGGACTCAACCTGCTTCTCGCCACCCTTCGACCAGGTCAGGGCGAAACCGCGGGGCAGCAGGTAGTTACGTGCGTAACCGTCCTTGACCTCGACGACGTCGCCAGCAGCACCGAGACCGGTTACTTCGTGGGTCAGAATGAGCTTTGCCATGTTAGTTAATCCCTTTCCTTAGCCCCGGCCAGCGCCGGAGTAGGGCAGCAGGGCAACTTCGCGGGCGTTCTTGATTGCCTGGGCGATCTTGCGCTGTTCCTGCACCGTGACGCCAGTGACGCGACGGGCGCGGATCTTTCCGCGGTCGGAGATGAACTTGCGCAGCAATGCTACGTCCTTGTAGTCGATGACGGTGATGTCAGCGGCCTTCAAGGGGTTGGACTTTGGTTTGGGCTTACGGAGTTCAGCCTTAGCCATCGTGGAGCTCCTATTCTAGGGAGCCCGTGAATCGTGATCCACGGGATGGTGGTGGCCCGACCGCGGCAGGAGCAGAGCGTGCCGGATGGAACGCTTTGGCGGATGCTGCGCCGGACCTTTGTTTTGTTGTTTAGAAGGGAGGTTCGGAATCCGGGCCGTTGCCCCATCCGCCGCCAGCGTTGCTGACCCCGGGCGTGGCCCACGGGTCCTCCTGCTGCGCTGCGGGCTGGTTGCCGCCCCAGCTTCCTCCGGTGTTGCCGCCCTGGTTTGCACCCTGGCCGCCACCGAATCCACCGCCACCGAATCCGCCGCTGTTGCCGCCGCCGAAACCGCCCTGGCCGCCGGAGCGCTGGGTACGGTTGACCTTGGCATTGGCGTAACGCAGGCTCGGGCCGATTTCGTCGACTTCGAGCTCGATAACGGTGCGCTTCTCGCCTTCCTTTGTTTCGTAGGAACGGCTCTTCAGGCGGCCGGAAACAATCACGCGGGTGCCCTTGGTGAGGGACTCGGCGACGTTTTCTGCTGCCTCGCGCCATACCGAAGCACGGAGGAACAGGGTTTCCCCGTCCTTCCATTCATTGGACTGGCGATCGAAGGTGCGAGGCGTGGACGCAATGGTGAAGTTCGCTACTGCCGAACCTGACGGTGTGAACCTCAGTTCGGGGTCATTGGTGAGATTACCGATGACCGTAATAGTGGTTTCGCCTGCCATCTACTGCCTCCTTGTTCGTTCCTGCGGGGTAAAGAATGAAAGTTGGGAGCTGAAATTACTCAGCAACAACCTTCTGCTCTTCGGGGCGGATGATCTTGGTGCGCATGATGGTCTCGTTGAGACCCAGCTGGCGGTCAAGTTCCTTGGCGGTAGCCGGCGTCGCGGTGAAGTTCACCACGGCGTAGATACCTTCGGACTTCTTCTTGATGTCGTAAGCCAGACGGCGACGGCCCCAGATGTCAACCTTTTCGATGGTTCCACCATCGTTCGTGATGACGTTCAGGAACTTCTGAAGCGACGGCTCTACGGTACGCTCTTCGACCTCGGGGTCGATGATTACCATCAATTCGTAAGGACGCATATGTGAACCCACCTCCTTTGGGCTAAGCGGTTACGGTATTTCCGTAACAGGAGGTTCATTTGCGATGCCGTACGCGCCCACACCCAAAAATGGACCAGGGCGCAGCACAGACTTCACTAGCTTAGTGCATCGGCGAGGAATTCCGCGATTCGGACAGCTCCAAGGCTACTGGGCCCGGCAGTGGGCAGGAAGTGCCGGCCCGGCTATGTGGACAACCTGCGCGGAATACTGGAGCCATGACGATTCTGAAATCCGTACTCCTGTTCGCCCTGGCTGCCGTGGCCGAGATTGGCGGAGCCTGGCTGATCTGGCAGGCCGTGCGGGAGGACAAGGCATGGTGGTGGGCCGGACTCGGAATCGTGGCGCTGGGGCTCTACGGTTTCGTGGCCGCCTTCCAGCCTGATGCCCACTTCGGCCGGGTGCTGGCTGCGTACGGCGGGGTCTTCATCGCCGGCTCCCTTGTGTGGGGCATGCTTCTGGACGGCTTCCGGCCCGACCGCTGGGACCTCATCGGTGCCGCCGTCTGCCTCATTGGCGTCGCCGTCATCATGTTCGCCCCCAGACAGGGCTGATCCCCACACAAAAACGATCCGCCCGGTTGGCCGTTACGGCCAACCGGGCGGATCGTTTGAAGAACAGGTACGGGACGTGATTACGACGCCGGCCCGGCCCCCACGCCTGCATCTTCGGCTTCCTGGGCGGCCGTTTCGCGGTCAGCGGTGGACGTTGCGGAGGCGGCGTCCGCCTCAGCCTTCCCGCGACCGCCCTTGCGGTAACGCCACACACCGATGCCGACCACCACGACAGCCAGGGCCACGGAGAGCAGGAGCGACTCACGGGTGGAGTCCAGGATCACCATGCCGATGATGAGCGCCACGATGCTGCCGATCGCCAGCCAGGTGAGGTAGGGGAAGAACCACATCTTCAGCGTCAGGTCCTTGGCTGCAGCCCCCATCCGGCGGCGCAGCACCAGCTGGGACGTGGCAATGACCAGCCAGACGAACAGCGCGATGGCGCCGGAGGTGTTCACCAGGAACAGGAAGACTGTCTCGGGGGCGATGTAGTTCAGACCCACGGTGACGAAGCCGACCACGGTGGAGGCCAGCACCGCCGCGGCGGGCACGCCGCGCTTGGAGATGCGGGTCCACGACTTCGGGGCGTCGCCGCGCTTCGAGAGCGAGAACAGCATGCGGCTGGCCGTGTAGAGGCCCGAGTTCAGGCAGGACAGCACCGAAGTCAACACCACGACGTCCATGATGGTGCCCGCGCCGGGGATCCCGAACAGCTCGATGACCGCGACGTACGGGCTCTTGGCCACGTTGGCGGAGTTCCAGGGCAGCAGCGTGACAACAATCGCGATGGAGCCGATGTAGAACACGAGGATGCGCCAGACCGTGGACCTGACGGCCTTCTTAACCGCCTCGACCGGGTTTTCGGATTCACCGGCGGCGATGGTGGCGATCTCCGCCCCGAAGAACGCGAAGACCACCACGAGGATTCCGGCCAGCACGGCTCCCGGGCCGTTGGGCAGGAAACCGCCGTTGCCCGTCAGGTTGCTCAGGCCCGGCGCCGGAACGCCCGGAACCAGGCCCAGGATCGCCGCCACCCCGAAAAGGAGGAACAGGATGATGGCCGTGACCTTGATGGAGGCGAACCAGAACTCGAACTCCCCGTAGGACTTCACCGAGCCCAGGTTGGTCAGCGTGAGCAGGACCATGAGCGCCAGGGCCCAGACCCACTGGTCGATGCCGGGCACCCAGCGGTGCATGATCGCGGCGCCGGCCGTGGCTTCGATGCCCAGCACGATGATCCAGAACCACGCATAGAGCCAGCCGATGCTGAAGCCCGCCCAGCGGCCCAGCGCCTTGTCCGCGTAGGTGGAGAAGGATCCGGTTTCGGGGTTCGCGGCCGCCATCTCGCCCAGCATCCGCATGACCAGGATGACCACGATGCCTGCGGCCATGTAGGCCAGCAGGATGCCGGGGCCGGCCTGCTGAATGGCCGCGCCGGAGCCGACGAACAGGCCGGCGCCGATGACGCCCGCGATGGCGATCATCGACAGGTGCCGGGGCTTTAGGGATTTCGACAGTTGTTGGTCAGCGTGCATGGCTGCGCCATCCTCGTTTTGATTGCAGGTTTTGGGCGGTGGCCGGGCGGCAGGGTCTGTGCCGGGGACCACACTGTGCGTTTCACACTAAGCGAGCCGCGGGTTACTCCGGGCTGTGCAATCAACCAGTTTAGGGGAGGCCAAAACGGGCATCCTCCCAAGCGCGGACATGAGGATGCAACAAAGGTTGCCCAGTAGGCAATTTTGTAACGACGGCGAAACTTGGTGCCTCGCCGCTACGCGTGCGCCGGGGCTCCGAAGAACAGCTCAGCCACCCGGGCCAGGCGGTGCGGATCCTCGACGCCGCAGAGCTCCCTGGCCGAGTGCATCGACAGCAGGGGAACACCCACGTCCACGGTCCTGATGCCGAGCCGGGTAGCCGTCAGCGGGCCGATCGTGGAACCGCACGGCATCACGTTGTTGGAGACAAACTCCTGGAAGGGAACGCCGGCCTCTGCGCACAGCCGCGCCCAGAGCGCAGCCCCCGCGGCATCGGTGGCGTACCGCTGGTTGGCGTTGATTTTGAGCAGCGGCCCGCCGTTGAGGACGGGGCGGTTGACGGGGTCGTGCCGTTCGGCATAGTTGGGGTGGACGGCGTGGCCGGCGTCGGCAGAAACACAGAACGACGCCGCGAACGCCTGCCGCCGCTGGCTCGCCGAGGCGCCCAGCCCGTCCGAGATCCGGACCAGAATGTCTTCCAGAACCGGCCCGCACGCCCCGGACCGGGACGCCGAACCGATTTCCTCGTGGTCGAAGGCGGCGAGCACCGCAATCGGTGCGGTTCCCCCGGACGCCGCCGGGCCGCCGTCGGAAGCGTCAGCGTGCGCGATCAATGCCGTGATCCCGGCGTGGGTGGCGGACAGGTTGTCCAGGCGCCCGGAGGCGAAGAACTCACCCTTGACCCCGAAAACCGCAGGCGGCTGCGTGTCCGCGATGACGACGTCGTACCCGCCGATCCGGGCCGGGTCGACAGGTGCGCCCCCGCCGGAAACCCGCTCGGCCAGCACCGCCAGCAGGTCCTCGCCGGCAGGGTCGCCGAGCCCGAACACCGGGTTCATGTGCTGCTGCTTGTCGAGGGTGAGGCCGTCGTTCACGCCCCGGTCCAGGTGGATGGCCAGCTGCGGAAAGCGCAGCAGCGGCCCGGTGGCGGTCAGATGCTGCGTGCCGTCGAGCATCACGAGCCGCCCGGCCAGCTGCAGTTCCCGGTCCAGCCACGAGTTCAGCAGCGGTCCGCCGTAGATCTCGACGCCGGCCTGGAGCCAGCCGTACCGGCCGGTGGTCGGCTTGGGCTTGAGCTTGAACGACGGCGAATCCGTGTGGGCGCCCAGGATGTTGAAGCCGCTGGTGGGCCCGGCGCCTTCGGGCGTGACCCAGGCAATCAGCGCACCGTCGCGGACGACGTAGAACTTCCCTGCCGTGGCATCCCAGGGCTGCAGCTCGTCCAGGCCGGTGAAGCCTGCCTCCGTGAGGCGCCGGGCGCCCTCATGGGCGGCGTGAAAGCTCGACGGCGAGGCGCTGACGTAGTCGCCCAGGTCCCGGATGTGCTCTGCTGCGGAGGAGTGGAGAGGCATGGCTCCGAGTCTAGCGCTGCCCTAGATCGTGACGTTCAGCCCCGCCGTGTAGCCGCCGGAGACGGAACCGGTCATGGTGGCCAGCTGGTAGATGCCGCCGTCGTCGCCGAACACGTTGTCCGACTGCAGCGTGGTGTTGGGGAAATTCCGGGCGCTGGTTTCGTAGCCCGCGGAGGCATAGACCTGGCGGCAGGCGGCGTCGGTCAGGGCGATCTGCGAGACAGCAAGCACCTGGCCTGCCGCCGTGGCGTTGTTCATGGACTCGAACACTTCGAAGTGGATGTGCGGCCAGCGGCCGTTGTAGGCGCCCGGGTAGATGGTCTTGAAGGTGACCTGCCCGTTGGCGTCCGCCTCCTGCACGCCGCGCAGGAAATTCTCGTTTTCCAGACCCGAATCGTAGAGCGAGTACCGCCCCTCCTTGTCGCAGTGCCAGGCGTAGACGGCCGCGCCGGCCAGCGGAACGCAGCCGTTGGCGTTGTCGAGCAGGCTAAGCGTGACTGTCAGGGGCACACCGTCAGCTTTCGTGCTGGATGTGCCGAAGCTTGAGGTGATGTCCTGCCGGACCACGCCGGAGGCTTCCAGGACGTTCGGTCCGTTGGAGCCGTCGCCTGGGTACGGTCCGGCCGTCTCCTGTGGAATTTCGACGCCGCATTCGGCGATCGCACGGGTCACGGTGGGGGACGCAGAAGCCGAGGCGGTTGCGGAAGCTGCCGGCGCCGCCGTCGTTGTGGTGGCGGTGGCCGTGGTGCTTGCGGTTTCGCTGGCGGAAGCCGACGGCGATCCCGACGGTGCGGGCGATGACCCGCCTGGCGTGCACGCCGCCAGAGCGGCCGCCGTGCCGGCGCCGAGGAACATGCCCAGCGACCGTCGGGACATCAGCGTGGAGAGATCGAATTCGAGGCCGCGGTCATGGTTGGGGTGCGGCTCGTGCCGTGGCTGCTGTCCATCGGGTCTGCGGGGTGCGGTTGTCATGGCACCATCCAACTCCAGCGGGCTATGGCCTGCATAGGGCAGCGCTGTGCGGAAGCTGTGGAGCCTGTTTCAGTCAGTCGCCTCAGTAGTCCGGGTTGCTCGGGGTCACCAGGCCGGTCTCGTAGGCATAGACCACGGCCTGGACACGGTCCCGCAGGTGGAGCTTGGTCAGGATCCGCCGCACGTGTGTCTTCACCGTGGCCTCGGACAGGAAATAGCGGTGCGCGATCTCCGCATTGGACAGCCCTTCGGACATCGCCTCCAGCATCTCGGTTTCCCGTGGCGTCAGGTCCTCCAGCAGCGGGTCGCGTGGAGCGGGCACCGCGGCAGGCTGGGCCGCCATGTCCGGACCATCCGGCGCGGGGGCCGGTCCGGTGCCGCGGACGTACGTCTCAAGAAGCCGCTGGGTGACTCGGGGCGCCACCACCGCGTCTCCGCTGGCCACCACCCGCACGGCCTGGACCAGCTCCGCGGGTGCCACGTCCTTCAGCAGAAAGGCCGAGGCTCCGGCCTGGAGCCCGGCGAACGCGTACTCGTCCAGGTCGAAGGTGGTCAGGATGATGATCCTGGCACGCGAGCCTGAACCGGTGATGGCCCGGGTGGCCTCGATTCCGTCGAGTGTGGGCATGCGGACATCCATGAGCACGACGTCGGGATCGAGCTGGCCCACCTGGCGGACGGCGTCCGCACCGTCGGAGGCCTCACCCACCACCTCGAGGCCGTCCTCGCCCTCCAGAATGAGCCGGAAGCCCATCCGCAGCAGCGGCTGGTCATCCGCCAGCAGGACCCGGAGGCGCCCGGACTCGTTCATTCGTTCCCCCATTTGCCGTTCTCCAAGTTGCCGTCCCGCATCTTCCCGGCCAGCGTGTTGCCATTCAGTGCCAGGACCGCCCGCACACGCCAGCCGCCGCCGGCCACGGGCCCCGCCTCCACCGTACCGCCGTAGATTCCGGCCCGTTCCTTCATTCCGGTCAGGCCCTGTCCCGTCCCGCCGGGGATGACGGCGTCAACGGTGCCCCGGCCGTCGTCGAGCACTTCAATGGTGACCGTGGAATCCTCGCGCACCACCAGCACGTCCACCCGGCCCAGTGCCCGGCCGTAGCGCAGCACGTTGGTGAGCGATTCCTGCACGATCCGGTACACCGTCAGCTGGAGGGCCACGTCGTCCGGCAGCGCCGGGCCCGTGTGCGAGTAGTGGACCGGAAGGCCGGCGGTCCGGAAGCCGTCCAGCAGCTTCCCTAGGCTGGCGCCGTCCGTGAGCGGCTCACGGGGCGCCTGGCCGCCGGCCGCGTCATCCCGCAGGACGCCGAGCACCCGGCGCATGTCCGTCAGGGCGGCGCGGCCGGTACGGGACAGCTCAGCGAGCACCTCCGCCGCGCGTTCAGGATCCCTGCGGACCACGACGGCGGCCCCGTCAGACAGGGCGACCATGACGGTCAGCGAATGGGCCACGACGTCGTGCATCTCCCGGGCGATCCTGTTGCGTTCGTTAACCGAGCCCAGGCGGGCAGCCTGGGCCGCCCACGCCGCAACTTCCTGCTCATGCTCACGCCGCTGGCGGACAGAAATGCCGATTCCGGTGGCGATGATGTTGGAAAACGCGATGCTGGTGCCCGCGGCAATGCTGGTCACCAGATGGAACTCTTCGGGCGAGGCGGGCGGGTTGGGCAGCTCCCGTTCAAGCGGCCCCACGGCGGCCAGGAAGTACAGCAGGGCCAGCGGCGCGGTGGCCAGGGCCATCGTGACCAGGGCAAAGCGGCGGGTATGGACCACGGCCACCGCGTAGAGCGAGAACCACAGTCCGGCGGAAACATTGGATCCCCACGGGTGGAGCAGGCTCACGCCAACCTCAGCCACCGCGATGAAAACCACCACGGCCACCGGGCACCGGCGCCGCAGGAACAGGGACAGCGCCACGGCGGCCAGCAGCCCGACAGCGGCCCACCGGCCCGCGTTCACCGCGTCGACCACAGTGGGCACCACCAGCAGCGCATAGCAGGCGACGACCACCGCATCCATCACCCGCGGACGCCGGTGGAGGTAGCGCCGGAGCCGGCCCCGACGACGGGCAGCAAGCTCGGCGAAGGACGCGTCAGCCGGGGTGGCTGGCGCGTCCTTCACGGCAAAGGTGTCAATCATGGGCAGAGCCTGGGTGCGGCTAGACGTCCCGTTTCTTCAGCAGAATCATGGCCAGCGCCACCGGCACCGCCACCCAGGCGCCCAGCACGAGAGCGGCCTGCCAGACTTCGAGCGTGTCCGGGACGTGCTCCACGGCGGTCATTGGAGTGATCGTGTTGCCGGGGAGGTACTTGCGGGCCTCCTCGAAGAAGTCACCCGGAATGAGCTGGAACGCGATCGGTGCCACGAAGAACAGGCCAACGAGGGCCATGATGCCGCCGGCTGAGTTCCGGAGCAGCGTCCCGAGCGCCATGCCGATTGCGGCCACCGCGGCCACGTAGGCGCTGGTGACGAGCAGCAGCTTGACCGACTGCGAGCTGGCGAGGTCGAGTTTGAGGTCGAAGTTGTCCAGGATCGGCACCGCCACCAGGCCGGCGATGTAGGTGGACACCGCAGTCAGGACAAAGGCGCTGACGATCACCACCACGAGCTTGGCGACGAACGCCGGCAGCCTCTTGGGTACGGCCGCGAAGGTGGAGCGGGCCATGCCGGTGGTGAACTCCGAACTCATGAGCAGGACGCCCAGTGAACCCAAGATCAGCTGCGCAAAGGATACGCCGGAGGTGGGGACCGTGACGGCGAGGTCACCGCCCTGTGCCGCGATGGCTGCGGCCGCTTCCGGATCGGAGCTGGCCTGGTCCGCGAACTGGCCTGTTCCCCAGGCGGACAGTGCTCCGAAGCCAACCATGACGACGGCCGTCGAAGCGAGCAAAATCATTGTGGACAGAAGCGTGCGGAACTTGATGAATTCGGAGTTCAGGACCCGGAAGAAGCTTGGACCGGGCCCCGGGCTTGCTGCGTTGCGGGCGGCGGCGCGGCCGGAACGGGCGGCAGGCTGGGTGGAAGTCGATGTGCTCATGGCGTCAGTTGCCTCCGGACTGGGCGGGAACCGGGGCTCCCGTGGTGATCAGCGAGTGGTATTCGACCTCGTCCTTGGTCAGCTCCATGTAGGCCTCTTCGAGGCTCGCCTGGAGCGGGGTGAGTTCGTAGATCAGGACGTGGTTGTCCAGGGCGCTGCGGGCGATCTGGCGGGGATCCAGGCCCGTGACCTCAAGGAGTTCGTGGTCCTGCAGCTCCACCGAGACCCCGGTTCCGGCGAGGACGTTCATGAGCCGGTCGGGCTGGTCGGAGCGCACCCGCGTCCGGCTCTGGCCCTTGCCCGTGATGATGTCCTTAATGGGGGCGTCGGCGATGATCTTTCCGCGGCCGATTACGATCAGGTGGTCGGCGGTCAGGGCCATCTCGCTCATCAGGTGGCTGGAGAGGAACACCGTGCGCCCCTCGGAGGCCAGGTACTTCACGAGGTTCCGCACCCAGACCACGCCTTCCGGATCGAGGCCGTTGACCGGTTCGTCCAAAATGATGGTCTGCGGATCGCCGAGGAGTGCGGCGGCGATGCCCAGCCGCTGGCCCATGCCCAGGGAGAAACCCTTGACCTTCTTCCGGGCTACGTCCGCGAGGCCTGTCATGTCGATGACCTCGTGCACCCGTTTCCGCGGGATGCTGTGGGTGGCGGCCATGGCCAGCAGGTGGTTGTACGCGGAGCGGCTCGTGTGGACGGCCTTGGCGTCCAGCAGCGCCCCGATTTCGCGCAGCGGTGCAGTGTGCCGGGCGAACGGCACGCCGTTGACGGTGACCGTTCCCGCCGTCGGGGTGTCCAGGCCCATGATCATGCGCATGGTGGTTGACTTGCCGGCCCCGTTGGGTCCCAGGAAGCCGGTGACCTGCCCGGCTTGGACGGTGAAACTGACGCCGCCGACGGCGGTTTTGTCGCCGTAGACCTTCGTCAGGCCTTCTGCCTCAATCATGGAAGCTTTCCTTTGCGTAGCTGCGGGCGTGCTGTCTGGTGTGCACGTTCCACGCTACCGACGCCGCCTGCCGAATTCGCCGGTCTCAGGGATGATTCAGGGGTGAATCAGGGTTCCGGCATCATCCGGTGGGATGAGCGGCCGGCGGTCAGCGGCCCGGCGTCAGCTGCCTTCCGCCGGTGAGTAGTAACGCAGGGCTGCGCGCTTCAGCGTGAACTCAGCGGCACGGACGCCGGGTATGGTTTCGCCGTCCACGGCAAGCACCATGGGGGCTGTGCCGCACTCCACGCGGACGCGGGTGGCTTCGGTGAGGTGGGTGATCCGGGACGTCGCCACTGTGCCGGTCAGCACCGACCAGAGCATCCGCAGCCGGGCGAAGGACTCGTCGGCGGTCATCATCCTGACGTCAAGCACGCCGTCGTCCAGCACGGGGCGGAAGAGCGGGGCGTGATCCCGCGGGTAGTAGCGGCCGCGGCCCAGGTACATGATCCACAGCCTGTGCCGGACGCCGTTGACGATCAGCGTGATCGGCTTCTCCACGGCGAAGGTCCGGAACATCGCCATGACGCCGGCGAGCGGCTTCCCCAGGGCGGGCTGCAGGTGTTCGCGGCGCCGCACCAGGTTGGGGTACAGCCCGATGCTCGCCGTGTTGAGCATGATGAGCTCCACCTTCTCGGGCTCGTCCGCGAGGCCGCGTTCCACAGCCACGGCACCCACGTCCGCCAGCGCGGCTTCGCCGCGTTCCGCCGCTGCCACCGCTTCCACCAGGGAGGGGGTTCCGGCGTCGCGGGCGAAGTGGTTGAGGGTTCCCCCGGCCAGCACCAGCAGGGGAAGGTCATGTTCGACGGCGGCAGCCGCGGCAGTGCCCACCGTGCCGTCCCCGCCCCACACCCCGAGTGCGCGGATGCCCGGGACAGTGGCTGCCTCCGCCATCCGCTGGGCTACGTTGTCTTCGGGTGCCATCAGCGTTGTATGAGCGAGTGGGAATACTTCCTTCAGGGCGGCCGCTGTTTCTTCCGTGAAGGATCCGCCCAGCGTGTTCACCGCGATGCTCAGACCCTCGCCCTGCGGGACTTTGGCGACGTCCACCCGCCGCCTGGAAGTGGCAGGCATGGGCGGCCGGACCGGCCACCACTTCCTCGTCACGAGGGCTGCGCCCGCCCCGATAGCGGAACCGAACAGCACATCGGAGGGCCAGTGGGCTCCTGTATGCACCCTGGAGTATGCAACGCCGGCGGCCAGCGGGGCCACCACTGCTCCGAGCACCGGCTGCACCAGTCCGGTGCCGAGGACGAACGCCACCGCGGAGGCCGAGTGCCCCGACGGCATGGACGAGCTGGTGGGCTGCGGATGGACAAAGCGGAACACCGGCAAGTGCTCCGGCAGCGGCCGGGCCCGGGGCAGCAGGGTCTTGAAAACGAGGTTGGTTACGGCCGACGCAACTCCCTGGGCCAGCAGCCCGTGCACCGCCGCGCGCCTGGTGCGTCCCGGGATGGCGGCAGCCACGGCCGCGACGCCGAACCAGAGCTTCCCCTTGTTGGCCGAGGCCGAAAGCCGCCGGAAAAAGGTGTCATGGTGCCCGCCCGGAAAGCCCGAGACGGCCCGCATCAGCGTGCGGTCGAGGGCGGCAACCCGTCCGGGTCCGCGGCGCAGCATTCGTCGCATTTCCCCACCCTACCGCCCGGTATCGGCAGCGGCTGGGAATCCTGACCCTTCCTCACCTCCCGTCGCCTTTCCCCAAACGCTCCCTCACCTCCCGTCGCCTTCCCCCCAACGCTCCCTCACCTCCCGTCGCCTTTCCCCAAACGCTCCCTCACCTCCCGTCCCCAGACGGGGGCATGCACAACCGGGGGACATCGATAGAGTTGTCGGATGACTACCACCCAGCAGCTCGCCGGCCGGCAGGTGTCGGCCGCGGCATTGGCAACGTTCATTATTTTCGGCGCCAACGGCCTAGTCTTTGCCAGCTGGGCGGCCCGCATTCCGGCGGTTACGGAGATTCTCCGGATATCGTCCGGGCAGATGGGAACGCTGCTGCTGTGCACGGCCGTTGGCTCACTCATTGCCCTACCCACCGCCGGCCGTGTCATCAACCGAATCGGCACCGCCAACAGCGTTCGCGCCAGCGGTTTCCTGGCCGCCTTGGCCAGCATGGGCATTGCCGTGTCGCTGCTCGCTCAATCAGTGCCGGGCACCGCGATCGCGCTCTTCTTCTTCGGTATGGGCGTCGGGCTGTGGGATGTTTCCCAAAACGTTGAAGGGGCCGACGTCGAGCACCGGCTGCGCAAGACTGTCATGCCAAAGTTCCACGCGGCGTTCAGCGGCGGCGCTTTCCTCGGCGCCTTGATCGGGGCAGGGCTGTCCGGACTGGGCGTGGGCCTGCCGCAGCACTTGCTGGTCATCGCCGCCGCCGTGGCGGTGCTGACCTTCGTCACGCCCCGCTACTTCCTGCCGCATGCCGCTCCCGAGCAGCCGGCCGACGGCGGCCCCGGGGCTCCGCGGGGCCCGTCGGCATGGCGCGACGGCCGGACGCTGATGATAGGCGTGGTGGTGCTGGGTGCCACGCTGACCGAGGGTGCGGGCAACGACTGGATCGCCAAGGCGTCCGTCGACGGCCTGGCAACCTCCGAGTCAACCGGTGCACTGCTCTTCGCCCTCTTCGTCCTGGCCATGACTGCCATGCGCTTCGTCGGCGGCACTGTCATCGACAAGTACGGCCGCGTAGCCGTGCTCCGCGGCAGCATGGCCACAGCAGCCGCGGGTCTGGCCCTGTTCGTGTTCGCCGGCAACCTATGGTTGGCCGCCGTTGGCGCTGCGCTGTGGGGGTTAGGGGCAGCGCTGGCGTTCCCCATGGGAATGTCCGCCGCTGCAGACGATCCCCGGCATGCGGCAGCCAGGGTCTCAGTGGTTTCCACGATCGGCTACGTGGCGTTCCTGGCCGGGCCCCCGCTGCTCGGGTACCTCGGAGACCTGACCGGCATCCATCTGGCATTGCTGGCCATCGGGGCTCCGATCCTGGTGGCCCTGTTGCTCGCGGGCGCTGCCAAGCCTCTGCCAGCAAGGCAATAAATCACTTCCGACGGCGGACGGCCCACCCGGCGGAGCGGACCGGGCACACCGTAGCGCGCGGAGACTGCGGGAGGGTTTCCGGCTCAGCGGGCGCGCTCCACCCGCTTCTCGTCCCAGACCGGCTCGGCGGACTCGTACACCTTGCCGTCGGAGCCGAAGACCAGGAAGCGATCGAAGGTCCGGGAGAACCAGCGGTCGTGCGTGACAGCAAGGACCGTTCCCTCGAAGTGGTCGATGGCCCGCTCCAGTGCCTCGGCCGAGTGGAGGTCGAGGTTGTCCGTGGGCTCATCCAGCAGCAGCAGCGTGGCGCCGGAGAGCTGCAGCAGGAGGATCTGGAACCGCGCCTGCTGGCCGCCGGACAGCGAGTCGTATTTCTGTTCCGACTGTCCCGCCAGCCCGTAGCCGTCCAGTGCGCCCGCAGCGGCCTCGCGGCCCAGGCCGGAACGGTGTTCGTCGCCGCGGTGAAGGATGTCCAGCAGCGAGCGGTTCATAAGGTCAGGCCGGACGTGGGTCTGGGCAAAGAACCCGGGGCGGATACGGGCGCCGAGTTTCACGGTGCCCTCGTGGGGCACTTCGGCGATTTCGACGTCGGACACCGGAAGGTGCTCCCGCTCCGGATCCGTGCCGCCGGTGGCGAGCAGCCGCAGGAAGTGTGACTTGCCGGAACCGTTGGAGCCGAGCACGCCCACCCGGTCACCGAACCAGATCTCCGTGGAGAAGGGCTTCATGAGGCCGGTCAGCTCCAGTTTTTCGGCCACGATGGCGCGCTTGGCGGTCCGCCCGCCCTTGAGCCGCATCTGGACGTTCTGCTCAATAGGCAGGGCCTCCGGCGGCCCGGCCTCAAGGAACTTGGCCAGGCGGGTCTGGGCTGCCTGGTAGCGGTTGGCCATGTCCGAGCGGAAGGCTGCCTTGTTCTTGTACATGTTGACGAGTTCCTTGAGCTTGGCGTGCTCCTCGTCCCAGCGCTTGCGAAGCTCCTCGAAGCGCGCGTTCCGGTCCGCCCGTGCCTCAACGTAGGAGCCGAATCCGCCGCCATGAATCCAGGCTCCCGCCCCATTGATGCCCGGCTCGAGCGTGACAATACGGCCGGCCGCATTGTTCAGGAGCTCTCGGTCGTGGCTGATGAAGAAGACTGTTTTCCTGGAATCGTTGAGCTTGTCCTCGAGCCAGCGCTTGCCGGGGACATCCAGATAGTTGTCCGGTTCGTCGAGGAGCAGCAGTTCGTCGGGACCGGCAAAGAGCGCCTCCAGTACCAGCCGCTTCTGTTCGCCGCCGGACAGCGTCGACGCGCGGCGGTGCTGGGCGCGGTCAAAGGGCAGGCCCAGCGCGGCCATGCAGACCTCGTCCCAGACGGTCTCGACGTCATACCCGCCGGCATCTCCCCAGTCCACGATGGCCTGGGCGTAGCGCATCTGGGTGGGCTCGTCGTCGTGCTCCATCATGGCCAGTTCGGCCTCATCCACGGCGCGGGCGGCGTCCGCCAGCGCCGGCGGGGCGGCGGAAACCAGGAGGTCGCGGACGGTGGAGTCGTCGCGGACCTGCCCCACGAACTGCCGCATGATGCCCATATTGCCGGAGCGGCCGATGACGCCCTCGTCCGGGGTCAGGTCACCGGCGATGATGCGGAACAGGGTGGTTTTGCCGGTCCCGTTGGGTCCGATCAGCGCCGTCTTGGTGCCGTCCGGAACCTTGAAGGTCACCCCGTTGAGCAGCTGGGTGCCGTCGGAGAGGAAGTAGTCGATGCCGGAAACGTCAATATGGGCCACCGGGTAATTCTCCCACGCCCCGCACGCCGGAGTTTTTGTCCAGATATCGTGCCCAAATAGGGGGCAAAGTCGCGACAAATGGACAAAAACTCCGGCGTAATGGGGGTGCGCCTGCGGGTGTCAGCCGGCGGCGGTGAGGAACTTCTTCAGCAACGGGCCGGAGGTGGTGGCGCCGAGCCCGCCGTCCTCGACGAATACCGCCACGGCCAGGTCACCGTGCACGGCGATGATCCACGCGTGCGTCTTGGGCGGCTTGGCATTGCCGAACTCGGCGGTTCCGGTCTTGGCACCAACGGGTTCACCGGGGACGTCGGCCAGGAATCCGGCGTGACCGGAGGTCACCACCGCACGCATCATGTCCGTGAGGGACGCTGCCTCCGCCTTGGTGACGGGGGTCTGCGCGGTCTTGGCGGGGGCTTCCGCTGTGACGGTCGACGACGGGGCGGAACCTTCCGCGGTCGCCGCCGGGCTTCCCGACGCCGGTGCGGAGGGAGCGCTCTCCTCCACCAGTACCGGGGAGACGGGTGCGCCCTTCGCCACCGAGCCTGCCATCACGGCGCCTGCCAGCGGGGACATCAGCACCCTGCCTTGGCCGATCATGGCTGCCGCATGTTCGGTGCCCTCGGCCTCACCGGGAACGGAGCCCATGAATGCCTCCGCACCCAGTTTCGGTGCCTCCACGGCTACCCCAAGCGAAGTGGCGGCCGACTCCAGTTGGGCCTGGGTGACCTTGTCCCGCGCGCCAATGAAGGCCGTGTTGCACGAGTGGGCGAAGGCATCCCGCAGCGTCACGGAGCCGAGGGAATCCGTGGGATAGCCCTCGGCGTTCTTGAATTTCCGGCCGTCGACGGTGAGCGTGGGCGTGCATTCGACGGTGGAATCCGGGGTGAATCCGTTGCGGATCAGGGCAAGGGAGTCCACCACCTTGAAGGTGGATCCCGGCGCGTACTGCCCGAGCATCGCCGTGTTGTAGCCGTTGCTTCCGGGTCCCGACGCGGCGGCCAGCACCGCTCCCGTGGAGGGCCGGAGTGCCACGATGGCGGACGCCGGCTTGATGTCGGCAAGTGTGTCCTCGGCAAGCTGCTGCAGCTTTGTGTCGAGGGTGGTCTGCAACGGCGTGCCCGGAACTGCCTTCACTTCGAAGACGGTGCGCCGCGGATCAGTCGGAGCGGCCTGGATCTCTTCCCGGGTCAGGTCCGCGCGCTGCACGCGGACCACGGTGCCGTCCGTGCCGCGAAGCTGGGCGTCGTACTGCTGCTGGAGCCCGCCCGTACCGATGACGTCGCCCGCGGTGAGGGTGCCCTTGGACTTTTCAATCTGCTCTGCGCTGGCCTCGCCCACCGTGCCAAGGACAGCCCGGGCAAAGTTCCGCGTCGGTGCCAGTGGCAGTTCGTCCGGGATCGCACGGCCACCCGGAATCGCCTCGATCTCGGCGTCGGTCACGGCACGGTCGCTGGTGTTGCGAAGGGTGATGGCGGGAACGAATGCCTCAGCCCCGGATGCTTCCACCTGCTGCACGTAGGCCGCGGGATCCACGCCCACGAGCTTGGCCAGCTTGGTGGCGGAATCTGCGGCATCGGCGCCGCCCAGCTGGGGCTTGTCGATGCCCACATTGACCACCGGGCGCAGCGTCACCAGCTTCTGGTTGCCGGCACCGAGGATATCGGCGCGCGGGGACGACTGCGTGGCCTTGCTGAGGATCTCGCCTTCGGCCAGGTTCGGGACCAGCAGCCCGGGTGACCAGACGGTGAGCCATTTGTCCCCGGATTTCCTTAGGTCGGCCGATACGGTGTATTTCCACTCGCCGGTGGATATCTTCCAGCTGTAGTTGAGCGGTAGCCGGGCGGTCTCGCCGTCGAGCGTCAGCTCTCCCGCTTCGACGGACGGCTTGGCCGGCGCCAGCGCCTTGAAGACCTGGTTGAGCTGGTCGTTGGCCACGGTTGAGTCGCGGCCGTCGAAGGCCACCGGCCGCAGGTCCAGGCCCGCGACGGCGGACGCCAGTTGCTTTGCCGCGGCTTCGGCACCCCCGCGGCCGTCGTCGCAGGCCGCCAGTGAGCCGCTCAGTATGAGACCGGCAAGGACAAGTGAAAGTTTCTTAGTGTTCCCCACCGCGTTATTATCCCCCGGCGGCCGCCCGGAGCCAGCCACGAAACGGTCACGCCACGGTCACACCCTGACAGCCCCTGCACCGAGAGCAAACGGGCACCTGCGCCGGCACTCAGGCGGGGCTCAATGTACGTTCGCGCCCGGTGGAGGTGGGCGCTAAAGCCCGAGGGCGGGCACATCCATGCCGAATATGTCCTTGAGCGCATATTTGGCGGCATGGAACCCGGGCATGCCGGTGACACCGGGCCCAGGCGGCGTCGAGGAGGAGCAAAGGTATACGCCCCGCGCGGGGGTGCGCCAGGGAACGGGCGAGACGACGGGCCGCTGGATCAGGCCCCGGGGATCCACCAGGCCGGCGCTAAAGTCTCCGCCGACGTAGTTTTCGTTGTAGGCAGCCAGTTCGGCCGCCGTCGTGACCTTGTGCCGCAGCACCAGGTCCCGGAAACCGGGGGCGAAGCGCTCCAGCTGGTCCATGACGGCCTGGCCCATGTCCACCGTGGATCCCGCGGGAACATGGCAGTAGGTCCAGAGGATATGCCTGCCCTGTGGCGCGCGGCCGGGATCAACCACGGTCGGCTGCGAGACCAGGACGTAGGGCCTCTCGGGGTGTCTGCCCTGGGACACGGCGTTTTCCGCCGCCGTCATCTCTTCGCGTGTGCCGCCCACGTGGACTGTTCCGGCTCCTGCCAGTCCGGCAGCGGTCCACGGTACGGGCCCGGACAGGATGAAGTCCACCTTGCAGGCGCCGTTGCCGAACCGGAAGGACTCCAGCTTGCGGCGGTAGGACGCGGGCAGGCGGCTGCCGGCAATGCGTGAAAGCGCCGGAGGCGCCACATCCAGCAGCACTGCTTTCGCCGGCTCGAGCTCCGCCAGCGACGTGACCCGGAACCCTGTCTGCAGCTGGCCCCCGTGGGCTTTAATGTCCTCGGCCATGGCCCCGGCGATCGCGGACGATCCGCCCACCGGTATCGGCCAGCCGCCGCTGTGCGCCAGCGCGTTGAGGAGCAGGCCGGCCCCCGCTCCGGACAATGACGGGAGGCGCCCCACCACATGGGCTGCAACACCGCTGACCAGCGCTGGGGCCCGGTCCTGCCGGAAGCGCAGGTTCCAGATGGGCGATCCCTGTTCAAAGGTCCGCAGTCCCAGAATGGCGGCAGCCAGCGGGTCGCCGGGAACCCGCAGCAGCTGGTCGGACGTGGTTTGCACAATGCCGTCGATGTGCCGCACCAGCGGAGCGAGGAGCCGGCGGTAGGCGTGGCCGTCCCGGCCCAGCTCGTCGGCGGTCCGGTCGAGTGACCGGTACGCCAGCGCCGACCGGCCACCGTCAAGCGGGGACCCGAACTGCACTGGCGGAAGCCGCAGGTCCACCCGCCGCGCCAGTTCGAACGCACGGAAAAAGGGTGAAACCAGCGCCATGGGGTGCACTGCCGAGCAGACGTCGTGCCAGTGCCCTTCCTCGATGACCTCAGAGGTCCGGGAGCCTCCGCCGAGCTGGTCCGCGGCCTCATACACGTGCACCTTCAGTCCCGCCCGCGCCATGACGACGGCGGCGGCGAGTCCGTTGGGGCCTGAACCAACGACGGCGACGTCAGGCATTGCGGGGGACCGTTCGCCAGGGCACCAGGGAAGCGGAGGGACGGAGCAGATCGATCCGCAGCCTGTCCGGGGCATTGTCGAAGGGCCCGCCGTGGGGATCGTCCATGGCGTGCCGCCGGATGGGATCGTAACGCGGGTCCCAGATGTCCCAGGCAACCCGCAGCATGAGATATGCAGTCGCAAGCATATGCGCGGCGACGGCCAGAACGTAGTACGGCATGTCGATGTTGTGCTGTGAGACGCCGCCGCTGGTCACTTGGCCAAGATACATCCAGATGGCCGCCCAGTGCAGCCCCTCGATGCCTTGCCAGATCAGGAAATCCCGCCACTTCGGCCGGGCGAGCGCCAGCAGCGGCACGAGCCACAGGACAAACTGGGGCGAGTAGACCTTGTTGGTGAGGATGAAGGCCGCCACGATCAGGAAGGTCAGCTGTGCGATCCGTGGCCGCCGCGGGGCGGTCAGGGCCAGGACCGCAATGAGGACGCAGGCAAGCAGAAACAAATTCAAGGCCAGGGTGTTGATGACCTCCGGAGTGAGGAGCGTCCAGCGCACCCGCCCGGCCACCAGGTTGTACGCAAACCAGGGCGAGCTGTAGCCGGCTGGGCGGTCCTGGGTGAACTCGAAGAAGTACTTCCAGCCTGCCGGGTCCCGTGCGGCTATGGGCAGGTTGACGGCGAGCCAGGCTGCAGCGGCGGACGCTGCAGGAACCACAAAGGCACGAACCTTACCGGCGCGCAGGGCCAGCAAGAAGATGGCGCCGAAAACCAGTACGGGGTACAGCTTGGTGGCGGTTCCCAGGCCGAGCAGGACACCGGCAAGGATCAGCCGCTCCCGGGACAGAATGTACATGCCCAGGGCCAGCATGGCCACGGCCCACATGTCCCAGTTGATCACTCCTGCGAGGACGATGCCGGGCGCCAGGGCCACCATAGCTGCGTCCCAGGGCCGCCGCCGGGTCATGCGGGCAGTGGCCAGCACGGTGACAATCCAGACAGCGGCAATAAGGGTTGCGTTGACGTCGAAGTAGCCGAGGATCCGGGCGTCCGTGACTCCCTCGCCGGGTACCAGGCGTGCCGTAATGCCGGCGATCAGGCCCATCAGGACCGGATATTCGAAGAGGGCACCCGGGGTGAAGAACGGAAAAGCCCCGTCGCCCAGGCCACGGTTGCGGAACAGCTCCGGGAAATCCGAATAGCAGGTCGCGTAGAACTGCGACGGAGTCTCCCACCCGTTCACCCGGCAATAGTCCTTGACGGCGATGGCAGCGAGGGCGGCAAGCACGGTCAGGATGATCAGCACGCGTTCCACGGTGAAGAAACCAGGCGCCACCACCCCCGGCGCAGACCGCTGGCCCAGGGGTCCGCCAACAAGCTCGGTAAAGTTCCGCAGGAGCCGGTCGCTGCGGCTCGGCACCACCAGGCGCGCGAGCTTTCGATCGGGCGGCGGCTGTGTCTCCTGCATGGTCTCGAGCTTACCGGTGGGTCGCTGCTTAGAGGGCGAGGCCCAAACGGCGGGAGCCCGCGCGTAGCCGCGCGGGCTCCCTGTGGAGCTGGCTGACCGATGTGGCCCATCAGATCCTCCTAAATGCTTCTAAGGGTTGGATCGAAACCGCGAGGGGCCGGTGGTTCAGCGCAGGCTGCTCATCTGCTCATGCATGAGCGTGTAGACGTCCTCCCGTTTCCGGTCCAGCAGCTGGCCGTTGAACTGTGGCTGTACCGATGCGGACTCGACGCCGGAAAGGCCGGCATCACCGCTGGAATCTCGGCCGGAAAGGATCTCCTGAAGCTTGCGAAGCATAGTTTTTCACCTCCTTTCAGGAAATGATGAAAAGAATCCGGGCATGGCAATTAGAGCCATTCAGGCATGCAAAGAAATGACGATAAAAAAAGGCAAAGAAATGCCGGCAAGGAAATAGAATCCGCAAAATGCGGCAATTGGCCTGCAAAGAGGCAGCGCGGCAATCCCAACAAGAAGCAGGGTTCCGAATTATGGGGGAGCTGCGCAACCGCGTGGTTCCGCTACATCAGACCGCCGGAGTCAGAGTCTTTCTGAGAAAGCAGCAGAATCGTCTGCCGAAGTCCCGCCTGCTCTTCCACTAAGGAGTGGGAGAGCGGGTTGGAAGTCAGAATTACGCTCGGGCGAGTCCGTGGAGAGGGCGCAGGTCAGCAACGAAGGCCGGAAACGCGGTGATGGTCATCTTCCATCCGCTAGTCAAAGTAATCATTTTCCCAACCTCCTTTTCCGCTATGCCGGTGCCGGCGGACTGGCCGGGCAACGTGCGCCATGACCCTGGCAGGTCGCTCTGGGGTCAGGAATAAAAATACACCAAGAATGAGCGCCTTGACTACTTATTATCAGAAAATTCCGAAAAATAATCCTAAAGGCGTTTTTACAGGCCCCAGCGGAGAATGACGGGAGTTCTTTTATCCCAGCCCAGGGTGCAGACTTTCGCTGTTCCCAGAAGGAAATGCCGGCCCTCTTCGGGTTCGAGTTCGAGCCAGCGGGCGGTGAGGATGCGGGAAAAGTGGCCGTGGGCCACGATCAGGACGTTGTCCAGCCCGGACTCCAGGACCCGGGCCACGATCTTGTCTGCCCGGGCAGCCACATCATGGAGCTTTTCGCCGTTGGGGACGCCGTGCGTCCAGATGAGGTAGTCAGGGTTGTCCTTGCGGATCAGGTCGGAGCTGATGCCCTCGTAGTCGCCGTAGTCCCATTCGACGGCCAGCGGTTCGTGGACGGCATCAGGGAATCCGGCGAGTTCAGCGGTCCGCCGGGCACGGCGCAGCGGGGACGTCAGAACCAGGTCGAAGTCAACGGCGTCCAGGATCCTGCGCGCCTCGACCGCCTGCTGTTCGCCCTCCACCGTCAGGGGCAGGTCCGTCAATCCGGTGTACTGGCCGCTTTTGGACCATTCGGTTTCGCCGTGCCGCAGGATCCAGAGCTGGGGGCGGGCGATGTTGGCGGCGTTCACTTGGACTCCTCGGTTGGGGAAGATTCGACGTCGGCGGGAGAGTCAGGGGACACGGAAGCAGAAGGAGCAGCTGACTCGGGCTGCTCAGCCCACCAGGCCCGTAGCCGGGACTCGGCAACGGCAGGGTCAAGCGGACCGTTTTCCATCCGTTCCTCCAGCAGGAACTTGTACGCCCTGCCCACGACGGGCCCGGGCTTGAGGTCCAGCAGTGCCATGATCTCGGCGCCGTTGAGGTCCGGCCGGACCGCGTCCAGGGATTCCTGTTCGCGGAGGGCGGCAATCCGGGATTCGAGGTCGTCATAGGCGAAGGACAGCCTGTCGGCCTTGCGCTGGTTGCGTGTGGTGACATCGGACCGGGTCAACCGGTGCAGGCGCTCCAGCAGGGGACCGGCATCGGTGACGTAGCGGCGCACTGCCGAGTCGGTCCAGCCGGCGTCACCGTAGCCGTAGAAGCGCATGTGCAGTTCCACGAGGCGGGCCACCGCCTTGATGGTGTCGTTGTCGAAGCGCAGGTTCTTCATCCGCTTCGTGGTCAGTTTGGACCCCACCATGTCGTGGTGGCGGAAGCTGACCGCACCGCCCGGTTCGAACCGGCGCGTAGCCGGCTTCCCGACGTCGTGCATCAGCGCTGCGAACCGCAGCACAAAGTCGGGGCCGGGGACGGCGCCGTCCGCATCTGTTTCCAGGGCGGCCGCCTGCTCCAGCACCTGCAGGGAGTGCTGGTAAACGTCCTTATGCCGGTGGTGCTCGTCTGCCTCCAGCCGGAGGGCGGACACTTCCGGCAGCACGAACTCGGCGAGGCCCGTGTCCACCAGCAGGTCGATGCCCGCGCGCGGGTGCCGGCCGTTGATGAGCTTCACCAGCTCGTCACGGACGCGTTCGGCCGAAATGATGCCGATGCGCTCGGCCATCCGGGTCATGGCATCGCGGACGTCGTCCCGCACGGCCACACCCAGCTGGGACGCAAACCGCGCTGCGCGCATCATCCGCAACGGATCGTCGGAAAAAGATGCCTCGGGAGCGCCGGGGGTGGCCAGCACGGAGGCGTGGAGGTCGCGGACTCCGCCGAAGGGGTCCACGAGTTCCATCGCGGGCAGCCGCAGGGCCATGGCGTTAATGGTGAAGTCGCGGCGCAGCAGGTCATCCGTGAGGGAGGAACCGAAGGCCACCACGGGCTTCCGGGACTCGGGGTCATAGGCCTCGGCGCGGTAGGTGGTGATTTCGATTTGGAACCCGGCCTTGCGCATGCCGATCGTTCCGAAGGCGCGGCCGATCTCCCAGAAGTTGTCTGCCCACTTCTTGATCAGCGCCACGGTCTGGTCCGGCGTCGCGTCCGTCGTGAAATCGAGATCGGGGGAGGTGCGGCCCAGGAAGAGGTCCCGGACCGGGCCGCCGACGAGCGACAGCTCATGACCGGCGTCCACGAACCGCTGCCCGAGCTCCAGGACCACCGGGTCCACCTGGAAGTCAACGGTGTGAAGATCAGTCTTTTGATGTGCGTGCGCCATAGTTACTTAAGCTTGTCAGAAAACCAAGCCCCACCGCACCAAATCCCGTCATTGTGCGACGGCACCGGCGTAGCCCGTCACATGCAGTCCACCTTCACGCCATGTCCCGGTCATCACGGCGGGGCAAGAGTCGTTAGAGTGGACTGCATGGCCCATCCAGTACCGAGCGCTCCCGGCAGGAGGACGAACCCGCCGTTGCCGTCGGCAATCGGTGCCCACGTCGCGCCTGCACCGCACTCGGCCCCGGCCTCGCTCCCCACCGTGGAGGAGATCTCCGCCGGAGGCGTCGTGGTGGACACGTCCGACGACGAGCTGAGGGTTGCGATTATTGCCCGCCTTAATAGGGGCGGACGTCTGGAGTGGTGCCTGCCCAAGGGCCACCCGGAGGGCCGGGAGAACAACGAGGAAGCCGCGGTCCGTGAGATTGCCGAGGAAACCGGCATCGACGGTGACATCCTGGCCCCGCTGGGCAGCATCGATTACTGGTTCACGGTCAGCGGGCACCGCGTACACAAGACAGTGCACCACTACCTGCTGCGCGCCACCGGCGGCGAACTCACCATCGAAAACGATCCTGACAAGGAAGCGGTTGATGTTGCCTGGGTTCCCATCCATGAACTTGCCCGCAAGCTTTCGTTTCCCAATGAACGCCGCATCGCCGACCTGGCACGCGAAGTCCTTCCCGAGCACCTCTGACCGTCCGGCAATGCCCGCCGGATACCCCCTTGCGTGCCGCAATGTCAGCACCCGGGTGAGACGATGAAGACGATGTCAGCAGCCAATCCGTCCTCCGACCAGCCCGCGCAGCCGGGCGAAACACCGCCCGGTGTGACGCCCGCCAGCGAGGCAGCCTCCAGTGCCGCGCAGCCCGGCGAGGCCCGTTCCAGCGCCATCATGGCCGCCGGGACGCTGGTCTCCCGTGTGCTGGGATTCGGTAAGACCTGGATGCTGGGCGCGGCGCTCGGCCTGGGCTCCACAGTCAATGACACATTCATCAACGCCAACAACCTGCCCAACCTGATCTTCCTGCTGGTGGCCGGCGGTGTCTTCAACGCCGTGCTGGTGCCGCAAATCATCAAGGCCAGCAAGGCCCCGGACAGGGGAGCGGACTACATCAGCAGGCTGCTTACGCTGGCAGTGCTTGTCCTCCTGTCCCTGACAGCGCTGGTTACCCTGTTTGCGCCTGCCGTCATCGAACTCACCACGCAGGGCTACTCGCCGCAGCAGCGGGCCCTGGCAGTCGCGTTCGCCTTCTGGTGCCTGCCGCAGATCTTCTTTTACGGCCTGTACGCGCTGCTGACCCAGGTCCTCAATGCCAACGGCGCCTTCGGCCCGGCCATGTGGGCGCCCATCCTGAACAACATCGTGGCCATTGCCGGCCTGGGCATGTTCATCTGGATCTTCGGCGCCAACGTGGTCAACCCGCACTCCCTGGACAACTGGGGTGCGTCCCAGACGTTCTTCGTCGCCGGATTCTCCACCATCGGCGTCGTCTCCCAGACCGCCATTCTGCTGATTCCCGTGCTCCGGCTGAAGCTGGGGCTGCGCCCGCGCTTCGGCTGGCGCGGGGTGGGACTTGGCCAGGCCGCGAGGCTGAGCGTGTGGACGCTCATGACGGCCGCCGTCGGGCAGCTCGCTTTCCTGTACGTCATGCGCATCGCCACCATCCCCGGCGCCGAGCGCCTCAGGCTGCAGGAGGCCGGCGACCCCGCCGCCGCCATGCTTCCCGGCAACGCCGTGCTGGAAGTGGCCAGCCAGCTGTACCTGCTGCCGCACTCGATCATCGCGCTCTCGCTGGCCACGGTGCTGTTCAACCGCATGACCCGCGCCTCCCAGGACGGCAACCGCGTGGCACTTCGGGAAGCCCTGTCACAGGGGCTGCGGACCATGGCAGTGGCCACGGTGTTCGGCGCGCTGGCACTGTTCGCCCTTGCCGGTCCGCTGGGCATGTTCTTCTCCGGCGGCCTGCGCACGGACGGCGTCATGCTGGCGCAGACCCTCACCATCCTGGCGCTCAGCACCCCGTTCATGAGCGCCAACTTCATGATGTCCCGGGTCTTTTACGCCAACGAGGACGCGCGTACGCCGTTCTACATCCAGCTGGTACTGGCCCTGGTGAACGTGGTGGCCGCGTTCTTCATCCAGTTCCTGCCGTTTGATCAGATCATTTTCGCCATCGCGGTCCTCTACACCGCCGGGAATATCCTCTCGGTGGTCGTCTCTTCCTTCTTCCTGCGGCGGCTGCTGGGGCACCTGGACGGCCCGCGAATCATCAACTCGTACATCCGCATGGGCTACGCCGCCCTCGGCTCGGCCATTGCCGGCGCCGGGGCACTGTGGCTCATGGGCAGTTACAGCCCGGTCGGCTTCGCCTGGAGCAGCCGGCCCGCCGCCCTGGTGACCATCGTCGTCGTCGGACCTGTGATGCTGGCCGCGTACCTGCTGCTGCTGAAGCTGTTCAAGGTCACGGAGCTGCGCGACCTGCTGCGGCCGCTGCTCGGGCGGCTGGGCCGCGGTTCAGGCGCACCTGCGGCTGCGCCGCCTGCCCCTGCAGGTGCCGGAGCTTCGGCAGCCGGAAGGGCCGCCGGCACTCCGTCTCGGCGGCGTCCGACGCCGGAGCGCGCCACGGTCTCTTCGGACACCGGCCTGATTCCCCGGATTTCCGGCGAGTTCGATTCTGCCTCCTTCCGTGCCGGGCCTGCGCCCCAGCCGGAACCGGAAGATTACGACGGCGCCACTTACCTTCCCGAGGAGGACGTCGCCGGGACGGCCCGGGGAAACGCCCTGCGCGGGGAGATCCCGCTTCCTGGCCGCCGGACATATCAGGGGACCCCCGGCCAGAACCCGCATTTCCCGTCGCGGCGACGGAAGAAAAAGTAGCCCGGCCGGGAGCCGGCCAGCCCCGTCTTCCGCGGCCGTTGCACAGCATCGGCTAGGATCGAGGGGAACAAGGGTAGTTGCAGACCAGGGGTCCGCCGGCGTGCCGGAGGCCTTCCCGGGCGGTGCATCGCCAGGGCCAAAAGCAATTCCCGGACAGGCTAGGAGGAACACGTGTCCCACCCGATCGACGTCGGATCAGTACTGGGCGGCCGCTACAAGGTCACGGCCACAGTGCTGAGTTCGCATGACCAGGATCTGGTGCTGGACGGTGTGGACCAGGTGCTGAACCGTCCGGTCAGCATCCTGGTGGCCGGCCCGTACAACGCCGACCAGGTGGCCCAGAGCGCCCGCGAAGTGGCCACTGGGGAGCGCCCGGGGAACGTGCAGATCCTGGACCTTGGAGTCAGCGACGCAACGACGTACCTGATCACCAACCACACCTCGGCCGCTGATCTGCTGGATCTTGTGGTCGCCTCCAACCCGCCCTACGTGGAACCATTCTTCACCGACACCCTGGGCAGTGAGATCTTCGGCCAGGCGCGCTCCCACGAACCCGAAACCTACGACGAAGACGACGAGGTCGAAGCCGGGTACATCAACTACACCGGCGACCAGTCCCAGCCGGGCGGGCAGTACCCTGCCACCGCGCCAAGCCCCGCCACCAGCCGGTCCGGCCACGGGGCCTCCACTCACGGGTCCGCAGCTCCGCAGGGACTTGGGCAGCAGGCTCCTTCGCAGCAGGCGCCCACAGCGCCCGTGCGGAAGGCTCCCGTCGTGCCGCCACTTCCGGCTGCCCGCCCCGCCGCGGGTCCGGCAGCGGGTGCAGCCGGTGCAGCCGCCGCCGGCGTGGCTGGTTCGCGGGGAATCAGGCAGGGCGTCCCGGAGACGACTGCCCCGCAGCCGATTCAGCCGGACAGAGGTTACGAGCAGGACGCCGTACAGGATACCGTCCAGCACGATAACGTTGAGCAGGCACTGCTGCAGCGCGACACCAGCCGCTCCGGAAACGCTACCCGCGGTGCAGCAGGCGCAGCCGGCGCAGACGCAGGCGCAGCCGCTGCGTCCGGTGACGGCCACAACTCGTCGAAGGTGTCGCTGTGGTCCGAGAACGACTATGACTACGTTCCCGAAGACGAGTACGGCGACGAGGGCAGCAACGTGGACGAGCGGGACCGCCGTGCAGGTAATTTCCCTGCCGTCGCCCGCACCGGCGCCGCTCCCGCTGCCGATTATTACGACGACGAAGACGACGAACCACAGAAGGAACCGCGTTCCATGCGGTGGCTTGTTGGCGGCCTTCTCGCGGCCGTCCTGGTCGTCGGCCTCATCTTCGCTGTGACCAACCTTGGCAGCCTCTTCAAGAGTGCACCGCAAACGGAAGCGACCCCCGGAGCCACCGCACCGCCGTCGGCCGCCCAGCCAAGCACAGGAACGCCGACCAAGAGCACCGCTCCGGCGGCAGGGCCGCCGGCCATCGAGGGGATCACCCGCCAGGGCAACTTTGATTTCGCTGCGACGTACGACGACGACCTCGGCAAGGCGTTCGACGGAAATGCGGCCAGTTACTGGTCCGACATGGAGTTTGCCACGGAGGACTGGGGCGGACTTGCTCCCGAGGGTGTCCCGCTGGTGGTCAAGCTTAAGAGCCCTTCCCGGGTCTCCTCGATCACCCTGAACCAGTTGGGTGCCTCGGGCGGAAGCATCACGGTCTACACAAATGACCGCCCGTCGCTGGACGGTGCAAAGCAGGTGGGAGCCAACAGCTTCACCTCGCCTGACCTCACCATGCCGCTGGCCGAACCGGTGACCGCCCAGTACGTCATCATCTCGATCAAGAACCTGCCCAAGCTCGCAGCCCCGAAGACCCGCTTTGGCTACGGCCTGCGGCTCGCGGAGATCAAGGTCCAGTAGGCGAAGCGGCACGGCGGTACAGAGGCACCAGTCACGTTCCTTCCGGGCGTAACGGGCATGCCCTGAGGTTGTCGGAGGCGGTACCCTTGTGGAAAGTCCCGTGGCGGTGTTTCCGTGCAGGCACGGGCGTTCACGCCTGCCCCCAAGCACGTTTGGAATATTCCACACTGCCAATCAGTTGTGCCCTGTGGCTGGCCGGAAGGCTGGCGCATCGACAAAGGAAGAGGTTCACCGTTCAGTGAGCACCGCAGAAAACAGCGCGTCAGAAGTACGTGATGTCATCATCGTCGGCTCCGGCCCCGCAGGCTACACAGCCGCCGTGTACACGGCGCGCGCCAACCTGAAGCCGCTGCTGCTGGCTGGCTCCGTTACCGCGGGCGGTGAGCTCATGAACACCACCGACGTCGAGAACTACCCGGGCTTCCCCGAGGGCATCATGGGTCCGGACCTCATGGAGAACTTCGAAAAGCAGGCTGCCCGCTTCGGCACTGAGATCCAGTTCGAGGACGTCACTGCCCTGGACCTCGACGGCGACATCAAGACCGTAACCATCGCAACGGGGGAGACCTTCCGCGCCCGGGCCATCATTTTGTCCACGGGTTCGGCGTATCGCGAGCTAGGCCTAGCCAACGAAAAGCGGCTCTCCGGCCACGGTGTCAGCTGGTGTGCAACCTGCGACGGTTTCTTCTTCAAGGACCAGGACATCGCTGTGATCGGTGGCGGCGACTCGGCCATGGAGGAAGCACTCTTCCTCACCAAGTTCGCCAAGTCTGTGACGGTGGTCCACCGCCGCGGCACGCTGAAGGCCTCCAAGATCATGGGTGACCGTGCCCAGGCCCACGAGAAGATCAACTTCGTCTGGAACACCGCCGTCGAGGACGTCCTCGGCGGCGACAAGGTCACCGGCCTAAAGCTGAAGAACCTGGTCGACGGCACCGAGTCCGAACTGGCCGTGACAGGCGTTTTCGTGGCGATCGGCAATGACCCGCGCACCGAGCTCATCAAGGACAGCCTTGAGATCACGGGCACCGGCACTATCGCCGTAGAAGGCCGCAGTTCCCGCACCAGCATCAAGGGCGTCTTCGCCGCCGGCGACGTCGTGGACCCGACCTACCGCCAGGCGATTACTGCATCCGGTTCCGGCTGTGTCGCAGCGATCGACGTCGAGCACTACCTCGCAGACCTTCACGCCTGACCGGCGCTGAAATCATTCGAAGAGAGAGACAAGGGTTATGAGCAACGCAAAAGACGTAACTGACGCAAGCTTCAGCACTGACGTACTTGCCGCTGACAAGCCGGTAATTGTTGACTTCTGGGCCGAGTGGTGTGGCCCGTGCCGGAAGCTGGGACCCATCCTGGATGAGATCTCGGTGGAATACGGCGAGAAGGTCAACGTCGTCAAGGTGAATGTCGATGACAACCCGGCCATCGCCGCCGAGTACGGCATCACCTCCATTCCTGCCGTGTATCTGTTCCAGGGCGGCGAGGTGAAGAGCACGGTCATCGGTGCCAAGCCGAAGCAGTTCTTCGAGAAGGAATTCGCGGACGTCCTGTCCTAGCCGCATTAGGCCTGGACGGCGTACCCAAGAGGCAACGCCGGCATAGCCACGAAGGTGGCCATCACTCCCAGGGGAGTGGTGGCCACCTTTTGTTTGTTGGGCCGGCGGAACTCGCCGCGAAGGAACGCGTTGCCCCGGTGTGCCCACTCTGGTAGGGCGGCGCCCCACGCCACTCCGGTCTCCACGCGCTCAGGTCCAATGCTGTTCGCTGCGCCTCCTCTCAGCGGTGACGATTGATTCTCAAAAGAGACCTCTATCGATTTGCTTGTTCATGTCTTATCGCTCAGAATCGTTGAGTTCCGTAAGTCGTGCCGTAAACGCGCTGCGACCGTGCAGACCGTCGAGGCTGGTCACATTCTGCACCCCTGGTTCCTTCAGATTGCCCACCCTGCCTTGTTCGATGGAAGTCCCGAGCTGGTCCCCACGCTCGGTGCCTCCTTCGCCGGCAGCGAGCACAGTCGCAGCCGCTGTTTCACGTGAAACAAGGGGTCGCCCGGCGCTTGAACAACGCGCGATGTCCTTTTCCACCTCCACTCTGTCACGTCCATGGCGAACGACGTGAGACTCTGAAGGCTGCGGATACAGGTGAATGCAACAAATGGGTGGGCCCAGCACGTTGGATGTGGCCGTTCCAGATGAGAGCGGAACCTATCGTCAGGCATGCCAGCAAACGGCGCATGTGAACCAACCCCTGGGGGATCGCGCCCAAGGGGCCGGTCGGGTCAGTAACAGCGCGCTCCACAGGGACGCTGATGTTGTCCGTCAGTCGATGCGGAGGGGGAAACACGGACCGCTACACCGGCCAGCTTCCGCGCAGGTCAGCGGCGCCATGCCCGCGAGTCAGGCCCAAGTCTCGAGCGCATGACACCGCGTCCTACCCCTAAGTCGGGGAGCCACCATCTATGGCCGCGGCTACAGTGGCGTACCCGACGTCAATGAAAGATCTCGTGACACGAAGCTCGATAAGAGAAGCCGGACTGGAGCCTGTGAAGCGGTGGCGTTTCACGTGAAACATCGGAGGCCACACGTAGCAGTGGAACTGCTCGACGCACCCAATTTTTTCATCGCTAATCTCGACGCACCCAATCTTTTCATCGCTAATACGGGAGCGCTGAATCGGAGTCGCCCCGCGTATCCATAGCCAAGCGTCAAGGGGGACTTCATCCTCAACCCTCGTATCGGCCACCAGTCCACGAGAGCTGCTCAAGCAGTTTGCAATAAATGCAACCTAAAAAGCTAGTCGACATCCTAAGGCAATAGACAATATTGGTCCCGCTACTTGTCGAGACGGCCAATTCTACGATCACGGATATGCCTGGCGCGGAACCGACAACGCACACGAGCTCCAGGCCCACAGGAGCAGGCCTCCCGATCGATTTCGTCGACGTGGCCTTGCCGGGACTACCTCTACCATGCACGCCAAGGATTCGATGGCACCCACAGCCCGACGCTTGCATCCCGGACCCCATCGACTGCCCTCCATTCACACCACACCCAATTCACGAAAGCTGTCTACCTGGCTGACACTGGACCCCTGCCAATCGGGTGTTTCCGGCCCACGCGGACACCGCCACCATCAGCAGGGGTCCCGAGAAATCAGGTAGACAGCGTGGTTCGGAGATTGGCTACCAGCTGCAGCCCCAAACCGAGAAATGCCGCTTTCGCCAAAAGCAATACAGCACTTCGACTCCTCCCTCGACAGCTAAGGGAGACTGGCGTGCTGCAAATGAACGACCGGATACGCAAATGTAGTGCTTGGCTCTCCGATGGCTGCCGCTGCGCCAGGCGCGCTCCGGTTGTCATCCTGGATGTCGTCGCCGCGAGGGATTGCAGGGGGAGGACAGCCCACCGCATCCAAGCGTGGTAGAGGAGTGGTACTCCGTTTCACGTGAAACAAGTTCAATCTGAGGTGCGCGCCTGCCTCGATGAGGGAAAGCGGGATTTCTTTGCCACACAACTAGCTGATCGGTCCGGAGCGCCGGAGTGAACTAGCATGCCTAGGCAGCTGGCCCGGTCCGAGCCGGCGCGGCGCTCCGGATGGGCCCTATCTCTCTCCTCCTAGGCGGTTCAAAGTATGGCTCCGGCGTTGGGGCCAATGTATCGCCGGCCTAACATCCGCAATCGATGAAATTCCCGATGCCAGCGACCGCTCACGCGTAGAGCCACCCAAAGTCTTCACCGGGGGCGGAAGACAGTAGTGCCGCGCACCGGTGAGCCCGGATCAATCAGGCAGTCCGTCAAAGAACTGGTCCGACGCGGAAACGCCCATGCCTGGCTCGCGCTCAAGGTTTCACGTGAAACGAAGACGCAGGGTTGGTTCACGACCCGGCGTCCCACCCGTGAAGAATCAGCAGCGAGGTAGCTCGCCCCACGGGCCCACGCGCCTGCCGCAGGACTCGCGATGCTTGTGATGTGCGTGCCGGCGGCCTCGTCAAATGATGGTGGCAGGCAGGAGCCTGCTGCGTCACTGCACTTGGCTAATCCAGGAATAGGAGCGGGAGGCCGTGCCTGTGGCTGCTCGGTTACTGCCTCCCGCCCGCTACGAATCGATCGTCACGGGCCGAGGCGCCGGATGTCGATCTCGCATACTGCAACGAAGGCCCGGACGGCTTCACCATCAGACGTAGAGCTGCACTACTCAGCCCAACCTTGTCCCTCACGACAGCTGCTCCGTTGGGGACAACACCGAGTACCGGAACAGCCGCTGGGACTACGCCAGTAATGGCCAACCAGTCCGGCCACCGGTCGCTGGCGCCACATGCAATCAGTCTGCCCACAAAGCACAGCGGGCTCACCAACGGTTCGCCAACGTTGCTCGATGCGGTATGCATCCGGAGAGTAGGGGTGAGCGAGTCGGTATCGAGAAGCAACAGTCCCACATAGCCGACCCATTGTTAGCCGAACTCACCAACGCCAGAGCGGCGCCCAGGAAGGAACCAATCGAAGGATCACACCACCGCCGGGGCGGTGATGTGGCGGTGCGAAGCACACCGCGGCGAAGTCGGCGTGGATGCCCAGCAGCCGCAAGGCGACCACCTCATGCACGGAGCTTCACCCCAGTCATCAATACACAAGCACGCTTCGGTATGACATTCACTTCAGACGCGCGCGAAAGAACTACGCTGACTGACGTGACGGCGTCATCCCGTTAACGATTTGTCCTGAAGCAGACCCGCCTTCGCGGGGCTTAATCCGCACCACCCATTGCTCAGCCAAGCTCGTGCACCGTTCATTCGAAGGCGTAGATGCGGCCCTACACTGACCAATTGAGCGCCGATAGACCAACTGGATCATTACGCGCATGCACAAGCCGGCGAACGGGTACTGTAGGCAAAAGCGATCAGCTGCCAGGGCTAGGGTGGAAAATTTGGAGCCGGGTCCATCGCGTTCTACTGGGCAGCAATCATGAGGCCTCGGGAGCGGAAGCTCCAAAGAGCCAGCCCGAAATCCGGATCGAGGGTTCTCGTACGGGCCGCGGACTGGCCCTTCCTAGGGCGGTCATGACCCCGCTGGGCGCCTCTGTATTAAGACTCACCATGACATTATTCACAGTCTTTTCCACAGCGAAATCCACAGGTTTATCCACAGCCTCTCGTGTGATCTTGTGGATTACTCTCCACCGTCCGTGAGCAGAATCACAGCTCGGATGCCCGCGGCAGCACGGCCCGACGAGTTGCGTCGGTGCGTCCGATACGAAAGCTCAGATGACGGGTCGCGGAATATGTCCGTCCGGAGCGGCCATAAGACACTTATTTGCTTTGATCACAGCCCTAACTGCAGCCCGGCTCACCGAAATGAGCCAACGCATAGGGGATGGCCCTGTGTTTCACGTGAAACACGGGGAGGAGAAACTCGCCAGCTCGGCTGCCGCCCAAGTCCGACAGTGCCCGCTGGTGTTAGAAGTCAAAGCCGCGAGCTGTGTCATATCCCCAACGTTACCCACAAGGTTATCCACAGCCTTATCCACCGGCCTGTCACCAGGGGCGAGCGGCCCCGTGACAGCTGAGATACCTTGGTTCGCCGATAGTCGATCAGCACTTTCCTTTGCGCAGCCCTCGGCGCCCGCACGTCAACAGTAGGGCAGGTTACTCTCCGAGTGGCACACATTCCATCCGCGCGGCAGCGGCCATCTGTCATATAGGCAGCTACCGCGCCTAGCCATCGATCAGGTCACGGCAAGTCAGATGCGGCGATGCCTTACCTACCGTCTGCGCTGAATCCGTGGACGGGGGATGGGTCAAGGCTCTTGGTCCACACGACTCTCGGGACACGGCTCTTGGTGTCCGTTCTTCGTAGCCATTTCTGAAGTCGGATGCATTCCCGAAGTGATTGAGGGATCACGCCACTCAGGACGCTGGGCCGTGCCCGCCGGCTAGAGGTGGTCCCGGCGGGAACGCTCGGTGTACGCACAGGGGACCAACCAGAACAGAAGGAGACCTAACCGTGGATGACGGCGAAGCGCTCCAAGGATACCGAGCTACGCTGGCATGCCGTAGAACAGCGAGTCCGTGGCAGAGCTTCGCATCGCCTTGGACAAACGGCTGGGGGACAGCTGACCGTTTCACGTGAAACCTGTCATCGCCTCGTCCAATCGAAGGAGCATCGGAGAGCATACTGACCCCACTTGGCGAACCCGAGCCACACAAACAAATGCCGATCCGGGATACGCAGGGGAGACACTAAAGGCCCCCTGCAGGCGGGCTCCATATGACCTGGCACTGACTCGAAGGAAGCATCAAGCTGCCATCTCCAGCGCGGGCAACTAGCGGGCGGACAACGAGCGGGCGGACAACGAGAGGGCCAGCATTACAACAACGAAACAGGCGACCGGCACCCGCCAAACGGAAGCCGAGGGGATCAGCATCTTCCACTCGAATCGAGCTAGGGGCTATCGTCTGGATTGTCGGTTCGCAGTGCCCTTGCGCCGTATGGGTCATTCCCGAGCCTGCACCGTCTTGCTTCGCTGGTTCGCGACTCTTCCCGCTCGGTACGATCTGGGAAGATGGGGCTGGCATCCGCTTTTCGTGAGCGCCGTGGAGGCAACGGGATGCCCCCGACGTGCCTCAGTCTTCATGGCTGCGCCGATCCTATTCCCCACATACGGTATGCCCGTCAAAGCCCTCCGAGGACCCCGAGATTCGACGCCGGTCTCAGTAGGGCCGGCCTCGGTAGGAGGGGCAAGCTCCCCACTGCAGTATTGCACCATTGGCTCAACCTCCGGTCACGCGTCAGGCTCTCGCTCATTTCCTTGTCAGTTGTTTCACGTGAAACCGCACAGGGGAGGGCGAGGACTCAGACCGCGCGGGCGGCCGAGGGCGGGCGACGAAGGTCCGGAGCATGATGTTTCACGTGAAACAAGCATCAGGCGGCACAGATGCTTAGGCTCCCGGATGTCACTGCAGGGGCCGGTCTGCAATTCAGCGGCAAGGATGGAAGCAATCCTTCGACGGTAGATGGAGAACCACCCCGAGCTACCGCATTGGATCCATGTGGCGCAGTTGGAACACCGGTCTGCTGGCCTTCCCATTCCCGGATGATGGCGAACTGCTACCAGGCCGGATTTAAGCAGCTTCAGTCACCGCTACGCGATGGATACCCGGCAACAGTATGAATTGGCCAAGAAGCGTAGCCGCGAGCAATCAGATCTCTGCCTCTAGATAGATGCGCCGATGTGCCAAGCACATGCATGCACCATCTGGACGCGCCCTGCATGCGTCGCCGCAAGCAAGAAGGAAGGAAGAGATGGCAGACGATCGCAAAGCAGCGAAGTCCGATCTGATGGAAGTCTGTCCGACCCCGGGGACCAGATTGCGCCGAGTTTACCGTCATAAACGACGCGGAACACGTAGGCAGTTGGGCGCAGCCCGCAAAACACCAGCCATGGCCTCTACGCACTTCCTCAATGCGGCAGAATCGCACCTATGAATTCCTGCGGATGCGGCACAGGCACCCCCTGCTTTTCGGCCATTCGCGCGACATAAAGGTCCGGCAAAAGGCTCAGGAAACCCAAATTTCCGCGTGCTTTTGGCAACCACTACTGCGCCAGAAGACCCCTTCGAGGGTCAACGAATACACGCGTCGTGGAAACTCTGGCGGGGGCCCAGCCTGCGCCCGGATGGAGACGCACGGTGCGTGTTGGGTCAACGCAGCAGTGGAGGCCTCCTGGAGGCTGCAGAGGCCGTTGAACGGCGCTGTTACAGCCGCGAGCCTCCGAGGAAGCCCTCCGAAATCAAACCTGCGTCTGAAAACATCAAGTTCACCCATGCAGGTTCCTGGGCTTCCTGTCCCATCGAATTTCCTGGCTCCCGGTTCTATCCAAACGGCAGTCCGGCGCTGCCTGAAGGTTCTACTAACCCTCTTGGCTGGGGAACCGACGGAAATCTTTAACAAGAAACCCTGCCGTTGAAAGAACTCTATCGATAGGGCCAGAAGCCGGCTTCCCTAACGCCCCACTTGCAATGTACCCAGAAGGCAGTGAGTGCCATATGCCCCAGCTCAAACAACCCACCGGCCAGCTTGCAATCCATCTTGGCTGTGCAGACACTGACGTCGCGCCAACAGAAAAGGGCCCGTTCCTCTGAACGGGCCCTGATCTTCTCGTGATTCTTTAGTTGTCGCTCCCAGGGGCAAGGACATCCATGATCCGGTTGAGGTCTTCAACGCTCGCGAACTCAATACTCACGCGGCCCTTGCGGGCTCCGAGGGAGATCTTCACGTTGGTGTCGAGCCTGTCCGACAGCGAGGAGGCCAGGTAATCCAGCCGCTCGTGGCGTGCGCCCGGACGGGGAATGTTGTTTTTGGCCGGCGTCGCGGGTTCACGGTGCAGCGTGACCGCTTCCTCGGTGGCACGGACCGACATACCCTCAGCCACGATCTTCTGGGCCAGGCGTTCCATGGACGCCGCGTCGGGAAGCGACAGCAGAGCCCGGGCGTGGCCTGCCGAGAGGACATTGGCAGCGACGCGACGCTGCACCAGGGGCGGGAGCTTCAACAGCCGGAGAGTGTTGGACACCTGCGGGCGCGAACGGCCGATGCGGTCAGCCAGCTGCTCGTGCGTAGTACCAAAGTCCTCGAGCAGCTGCTGGTACGCAGCGGCCTCTTCGAGCGGATTGAGCTGGCTGCGGTGCAGGTTCTCCAGAAGTGCGTCGCGGAGCAGGTCGTCATCCGTCGTATCACGGACAATCGCCGGGATCGTCGAGAGTCCGGCGGCCTGTACTGCCCGCCACCGGCGCTCACCCATCACCAGCTCGTACGGTTCTCCACCCTTTTCGGTTGAAGTACGCACCACAATTGGCTGGAGGACGCCTATTTCGCGAACCGAGTGAACAAGCTCCGCCATGTCGTCCTCATCGAAGACGGTACGGGGCTGCTTGCGGTTGGGATGGATGTCCGTGACCGGGATTTCAGCGAAGCGGACGCCCGGTACCTCGACGAGTTCTACGTCGTTGTCCAAGCGGACCACGTCATCTGCAGCCACTGCGACATCCGCTTCACGGACGGCGTCGGCCTTCTCCGCATTCTCAGAATCGGGCGCGCCGGCGGCCTTGGCCGCACCACCATGCTTCGCGGCACCAGCGCCGGCAGCCGAAGCACCACCCCGGGAAGCGGCAGTCTTCGCCGTGGACTTGGCAGGGGAGGGCTTCACTGTATCCGAGGCATGCTTACTATCTGCTTCGACCGTGGTTGAAACTTCAGCCGCAGCTTTCCGGCCGGACCGGGGCGCCGGGGCATCATCGAGGCCAGACTTGTCCGGTTCCGAGGAGGGGACGGGTTCAGCCGTCTTCCGAGCCTCCGGGAAGAAGAGATCCACAGGGCGCGACGGAGCTGCTCCGTTACCCGAAGCGCCTGCGGAAGCGGAACTTGGAATGAGTGCGCCAAGACCGCGACCGAGCCCGCGTCGCTTATCGCTCATGGATGATTCCCTCCATCGGAAGAGCCCGGCTATGCCGGGCTCCGGCTGTTGCTGTGTTTGGAAAATTCTAACGCTCAGCGATTTCCGCTGCGGCTTCCAGGTAGGACAACGCGCCGCTGGAGGATGGATCGTAGGTCATGACAGTCTGCTGGTAGCTCGGTGCTTCGGAGATCCGCACGGACCGAGGGACGACAGCGTCAAGGACCTGGTCCGGGAAGTGCTGCCGGACTTCAGCTGCGACCTGGGCGGCCAGGTTGGTCCGGCCGTCGTACATGGTCAGCAAGATCGTGGAGACTTCCAGATCCGCATTCAGGTGCTTCTGGATCATCTCGATGTTCTTCAGCAGCTGGCTCAGGCCCTCGAGCGCGTAATACTCGCACTGGATGGGGATGAGCACCTCGCCGGCAGCGCAGAAGGCGTTGACTGTCAGCAGTCCCAGGCTCGGAGGGCAGTCGATGAAGATGTAGTCGAGCCGCTGCTCGCCCTTCTTCTGGCGGGCTTTGGCATAGACGTCGATGGCGCGGCGGAGGCGCTGTTCGCGCGCCACCAGGGAGACCAGCTCGATCTCGGCACCGGCCAGGTGGATGGTGGCCGGGGCGCAGATGAGGTTGCTGATGTCGGGGCACTGTGCCACCACGTCCTCAAGCGCCATATCGTTAATCAGCACGTCGTAGATGCTGTCGACGTCGGCATGGTGCTCAATGCCCAGAGCCGTGGAGGCATTGCCCTGCGGGTCGATGTCGATGACCAGGACGTTGAGGCCGGCCGCAGCCAGCGCCGCAGCGATGTTGACAGTGGTCGTGGTCTTTCCCACTCCACCCTTTTGGTTTGAAACCGTGAAAATTCGGGTCTTCTCCGGCTTCGGCAGGTTGCGTCCCAGGAGCCGCTCCCGACGCCGGTTCTCGTGCGCGAGTTCCCGTGCAATGGGGCTCGAATCATCCATGGTATCCAGCACGTTTCCGCGGGCCGCGGTTTCACGTGAAACCTTGGCAGCAGTAGTGCCTGCAACCGGATTGAATTGATTTGCCGTGGTAGCGACCGGTGATACGCCAAAGGCACGCGCCGACCCCAGGGACACGAACGGGGGAATCCGCTGCGTGGAGGTTTCGCTACTGGTCACTGGGACACACTCACTCTCGTTCGGCTTTCACTGCCGTTCTCTAGCCTAACCGCTACATCCTGTGGACCCGCGGCACCGTGCGGGGCTAGGCGCTCTTTTGGGTCTTCTTAACTACGATCCGCACCACCGTGGTGGGTTCCTCGAGCAGGTTTTGGCCTACTGTGACAACGGATGTCTCCACGCCACCAAGCTTGCGGATGGCCTTGGCTGCCTTCTCGATCTCCTCGGCAGCGCTGCGACCCTTGATGGCCACGACTTCACCCTCGCCACCGAGCAGCGGAATGGTCAGGCCGGCAAGGTTGCTCAGAGCAGACACTGCCCGGGCGGTCACAACGTCGGCCGTCACCATTCCAACAGCCAGTTCGGCGCGCGTGCGCATGACGGTGACGTTGCTCAACCCGAGATCGTCAACCACTTCCTGCAGCCAGATCACCCGGCGCTCCAGCGGTTCGATGAGGGTCAGTTCCAGGTCGGGACGGGCAATGGCCAGGCAAAGGCCAGGCAGGCCGGCGCCGCTCCCGACGTCGGCCACGTGGCTGCCCTGGGGAATTTCACTTTCGATCACCGCGCAGTTCAGGACATGGCGTCCCCAGAGCCTGGGGACCTCCCGCGGCCCGATGAGTCCCCGCTCGGTGCCGGATGTCGCGAGGTGCTCGACATACCGTTCAGCCAGGCCAAAACGGTCCCCGAAAATCTTCTCCGCCGCCTGGCGCTCGGCTGCAGTAATTTCAACCATCTGTAACTCAGCCAAAGGGTTCAGTCGGCGGAAACGACGATGTGCCGGCCTGCACCCTCGCCCTCGGACTCGCTGACGAATCCAAGGTCGGCAACGGCGTCGTGCACGATCTTCCGTTCGTAGGCGCTCATGGGATCCAGCGCGACGGCCTCACCGGTTTCCTTGACGGAAGCGACGGCGTCCTCGGCAATTTTCTGCAGGTGGCCCGCGCGTTCCTTGCGGTACCCGTTGATGTCCAGCACCAGGCGCGAACGGTTTTCCGTAGCGGAAAGAACCGAAAGCCGGGTCAGCTCCTGAAGGGCCTCCAATACCTCGCCGTCGCGTCCCACGAGGCTCTCGAGCCCGGCGGACTCTTCCTCGGCCACGATCGAGATGTAAGTACGTCCGTTGCGGACTTCGATGTCAATGTCGCCGTCGATGTCGGCAATGTCGAGCAGTTCCTCAAGGTAGTCGGCGGCGACGTCGCCCTCTTCTTCCAGGCGGCTTGCCGACGTGCCCTTGCCCGCGTTCACGGTACCGGCAACGGAGTCCTGGTCTTCGCTTGCTTCAGCGGAAAGTGCGTGTTCAGAGCTCTCAACAGACATTACTTCTTCTTCCTGTTCTTACGTTGTGGCTGAGTGCGCTGCGTCCGGGCCTGCGCAACCGCAGCGGCGGCAGCTGCTTCAGCTTCGGCGTCGGCCTTCTTGCCGCCCAGGATGGGAAGGGCCGGAAGGCCCTTGGCGGCACGGCGTTCGGCGAGGGCCTTGGCTGCGGGGGATCCCGGCGTCGGCATGCGGCGGATGACAAAGAACTGCTGGCCCATGGTCCACAGGTTGGTGGTGGTCCAGTAGATCAGGACACCGATGGGGAAGTTGATGCCGCCCACACCGAAGACGATGGGCAGGATGTACAGCATCATCTTCTGCTGGCGCATGAACGGGCTGGCCATGGCCTCTTCGGACATGTTCTTGGCCATGATCTGCTTCTGCGTGATGAACTGCGAGGCAGTCATGGCCAGGATCATCACGATGGAGAGGATCCACACCGTCACCACGTTGCCGTTGGGTGGCGTGCCGTGAAGCAGGGTCGCGGAGAGCGGAGCGCCAAAGATGCTGGACTCGTCGAACTGCCTGACCTGCTCAATGCTCATGGCGCCGATGCCCTGGCCACCGGCCTTGGCGGAGCTGATGCCGGAGAGCACCTGGAACAGCGCAAAGAAGAACGGCATCTGGATGAGCATCGGGAGGCAGGCAGAGAACGGGTTGGTGCCGTGCTTCTTGTACAGGGCCATCTGCTCCTGCGCCATGGCCTGGCGGGAAAGCTGATCGGTCTTGCCCTTGTACTTGTCCTGCATCTTCTTCAGGTCGGGCTGCAGCAGCTGCATACCTCGCTGCGCCTTGATCTGCTTGACGAACACGGGGATAAGGGCGGCGCGGATCACCAGCACCAGCCCGATGATGGACAGCGTCCAGGTCCAGCCGTTCGCGGCCGGCAGGCCGATGAAGCTCAATCCGTCATGGAAGCCGACCATAATGACTGAGACCAGCCACTTGAACGGGGCCATGATTGTTCCAAAGAAGTCCATACGATTCCCTATTCGTCAGGCCGCAGCGCGGCCTTCTTCATCAGTCTGAGCAGCCAGGTACTTATCCGGGTTATTCAGCACAACAATTCTGGGGGTCCGGTTTTCAGGCCATTCCCGGTGGCCGGCGGGGACATGGTCCACACCACCGGCGTTCCACGGGTGGCAACGTGCCAGGCGCCTGGCCGCGAGCCAGCCACCCTTGACAGCGCCGTGGACGGTGACCGCTTCAAGCGCGTAGGCCGAGCAGGAGGGAAAAAAGCGGCAAACCTGGCCGTACAAGGGCGAAACCACCTTGCGGTAGGCCAGAAGCAGAAGAATGAGGATATTGCGGGGCAGGTTCCAGATGAAGCTGCCCGCGGCCGCTGTTGCGGACTTCGGGGAACGGACGACGGCGGCAGTCGGGTCAAGCACGCTGTGTCCCTTCCTGTGTTGTTGCGTCCGGTAGCGTTCCAGCTGGCCGTTTTCCGGTCACCGCCGGAAGGCGGCCAGCCAGCCGCCTCATGGTGTTTTCCAAGGCGGCGTTGTAATCCGCCAGGAGTTCATCCCAGCTGGCTGTTGCGGAGGCGGGCAAAGCACGCACCACAATAGCGAATCCGGTGCCGTACTCGTGCAACGAGACAGCGCCGGCTTCTCTAAGTCTCCTCTTAACGAGGTTCCTGGCAACAGCGTTCCCGACAGCTTTGGAAACGATGAACCCGATGCGGCTGGGTTCGTCGGCTCCAATAGTTGCCGTATATAACACTACGTTCCGGCGTCCATTGCGGACGCCGGAACGTACAGTTGTTGAAAAATCGGTTGAAGTCCTCAGGCGGTTACGGGTGGCAAGCACCGCTAATCTCGCAGAAGGAAGAAGACCGACAAGTCAGTATTTATGCCGACAGTTCGGTGCGGCCCTTGCCACGGCGGGCGGCCAGGATGGCGCGGCCGGCACGGGTGCGCATACGAAGGCGGAAGCCGTGCTTCTTGGCCCGACGGCGGTTATTCGGCTGAAAAGTCCGCTTGCTCACGTTAGTTACTCCAGTGGATCAAAGGTGCGCCCACCCGATCAGTAAGGGGAAGAACTGGCCGACGCTAAGTTTTGTATGTGTCTGCTTCCCCTAGGTTTTTCCCGAACACGCGAAGTGTCCGGAAGTCCAAAATAGGGTCAGAAAGCAGGCACAAAGGACTCCACAACGTTAGGGCAAAACGCGGGCAGGAGTCAAACTAGCAGGCCGCCCGGCGTGTTTCCCCAGCTGTGGCTAACGGGGGCGCCGAACCTGTGGATGAAGCGGCTCACAACCGGCGTTTTCGAACCACAACGGTGTAATTATCCACAAGGCACTTCCCAGCTATCTTCTAGGCTTTTCATCCCCTAGAGTGTCTCAGTAGCCGATTATCCACGGACTGTGCATAACCCTGTGGATTAAGCCGGGCCAGCACCCTGGTTCGGGCTTGCGGCTGCATGTAATGCAGGCAGCAAGCTTTGAGGAACCAAATTTGATGACAGTAGACGAAGCCAACCACGCCAACACTGTCGGAAGTTCCTGGCGGCGCGTGGTGAATCTTCTCGAACAGGACGACCGCGTCTCGCCCCGGCAACGCGGCTTTGTCATCCTCGCGCAGGCCCAGGGCCTCATCGGTTCCACCCTTCTCGTCGCAGTGCCCAACGAACTGACCCGGGAAGTGCTCCAGACGCAGGTCAAGGACGCCCTCGATGACGCTCTCCGCAACGTCTTCTCAGACGACATCCGATGCGCGATCGACGTCGACACCGATCTGGTGCCCATCCACGAAGAGCCCGAACCCGCCGTCGAGCTTTCCCTCGCAAACGACCCCTCCATTGAACAGAAGCCGCAGCCCATGCTGCCGAGCACTTCACACGAGTTCGGCCGGCTTAATCCGAAGTACGTCTTCGACACCTTCGTGATCGGATCCTCCAACCGGTTTGCGCATGCCGCAGCCGTCGCCGTGGCGGAAGCGCCCGCCAAGGCCTACAACCCGCTGTTCATTTACGGTGACTCGGGTCTGGGCAAGACGCACCTCCTGCACGCCATCGGCCATTACGCCCGGCGCCTCTACAGCGGCATCCGCGTCCGGTACGTCAACTCCGAGGAATTCACCAACGACTTCATCAACTCGATCCGTGACGACGAAGGCGCCAGCTTCAAGACGACGTACCGCAACGTCGACGTCCTGCTGATCGATGACATCCAGTTCCTGGCCGGCAAGGACCGGACGCTGGAGGAGTTCTTCCACACGTTCAACTCCCTGCACAACAACAACAAGCAGGTGGTCATCACCTCGGACCAGCCGCCCAAGCTGCTCGCGGGTTTCGAGGACCGGATGAAATCCCGCTTCGAGTGGGGCCTGCTGACGGACATCCAGCCCCCCGAACTTGAAACCCGCATCGCCATCCTCCGGAAGAAGGCCCTCAGCGAAGGCCTCTCCGCCCCCGACGACGCACTCGAATACATCGCGTCGAAGATCGCCAGCAACATCCGCGAACTCGAAGGCGCCCTCATCCGCGTCACCGCATTCGCCAGCCTCAACCGCCAGCCGGTGGATGTTGCTCTCGCGGAGATGGTGCTCAAAGACCTCATCACCGACGACGGCGCCCAGGAAATCACGTCCGGCCAGATCCTGCAGCAGACGGCGGACTACTTCAAGCTCAGCATGGAGGAGCTCTGCAGCAAGTCGCGGACCAGGACGCTGGTGACCGCACGGCAGATCGCCATGTACCTGTGCCGCGAGCTGACCGACATGTCGCTTCCCAAGATCGGCCAGGAGCTCGGCGGCCGCGACCACACCACGGTGATCCACGCCGACCGCAAGATCCGTGAACTCATGGCCGAGCGTCGTGTGATTTACAACCAGGTCACGGAGCTCACCAACCGCATCAAGCAGCAGCAGCGCGACTCCTGATCCGAGGTTCTTAACCTTATTAACAGGTGCGTGTGGATAACCCTGTGGACAGTTAAGGGGACAACCGCGGTTAATGGGCTTAAAACCCTTAAGGCGTCTGTGGATCACGCAAACAGGCCAAAAATGTTGTCCCCATCCACAGCCTGTTTAAAACGTGCCGAACCCACAGTCCATGAACAGGGCTTAACCGCGGATCCGAGCCGTGAAACGGGGTTATCCACAGTTTCCACAGCAGTTATTAACACTACTAATCCCAAAAAATTGAAATCCCTCAAACAACAATCTCCTTCCCCGACCTCCACGCACCGGCCAAAGGATCGGCCACTGGCCGCCGGCAGAGCCGGCAGCAACGGCGGGGATGGGGAAATGCTTGTAGTTCCGGCTAAGCTGTCTGCAGCGCTCCCATCCCTGGGTTCGTTTGCAGTCGGCCATGCGCGGACCATGCAGGTTCCGGGGTTTGGGGGCAAAGGTCTTGTGGGCTCTTTGCGAGTTCCCGTTCAGAAAATGGCAGCAGCAATGAAAGGCGGCACCCTTCCGTGAAGTTCAGAGTCGAACGGGACGTCCTGGCAGAAGCCGTCACATGGACAGCCCGGTCGTTGTCTCCGCGGCCGCCCGTACCCGTGCTTTCCGGTCTCCTTCTCAAGGCCGAATCCGGGACCGTCAGCCTGTCCAGCTTCGATTACGAGACGTCCGCGCGGCTTGAAATACCTGCCGACATCAGGGAAGAAGGCACCATCCTGGTTTCGGGCCGGCTCCTCGCGGACATTTGCCGCAGCCTTCCCTCAGCGCCGGTGGACATCGAAACCGATGGCAACAAGGTGACCCTCACCTGCCGCCGAAGCAGCTTCCACCTCGCCACCATGCCCGAGGCCGAATACCCGCCTCTGCCCGCGCTGCCCACCATCACCGGTACTGTTGCCGGCGACGCCTTCGCCCAGGCCGTGTCCCAGGTGATCATCGCCGCCAGCAAGGACGACACCCTTCCCATCCTCACCGGCGTGCGGATGGAGATCGAGGACGACCTCATCACCCTCCTGGCCACCGACCGTTACCGGCTCGCCATGCGGGAAGTTCCCTGGAAGCCTGTCACTCCCGGCATCTCCACCAGTGCCCTGGTCAAGGCCAAAACGCTCAACGAAGTTGCCAAGACCCTGGGCGGCAGCGGTGACATCAACCTCGCCATCGCCGACGACGACAGCCGACTCATCGGCTTTGAAAGCGGCGGCCGCACCACCACGTCGCTGCTGGTCGACGGCGACTACCCCAAGATCCGCTCGCTGTTCCCGGATTCCACGCCCATTCACGCCACGGTGCAGACCCAGGAGCTCGTGGAGGCTGTCCGCCGTGTTTCGCTCGTGGCCGAACGCAACACCCCGGTCCGGCTCGCGTTCACCCAGGGCCAGCTGCACCTCGACGCCGGCACCGGTGAGGACGCCCAGGCCTCCGAAGAGCTCGAGGCACAGTTGTCCGGCGAGGACATCACCGTTGCCTTCAACCCGCACTACCTGGTTGAGGGCCTCAGCGTGATCGAAACCAAGTTCGTGCGATTCTCCTTCACCACGGCACCCAAGCCCGCAATGATTACCGCACAGAACGACATCGACGGCGAGGACCAGGACGACTACCGCTACCTCGTGATGCCGGTGCGCCTGCCCAACTAAGCCACACCCCAACTGGGTAGCAGGTGAGGGGCTTCTGAGCCTTCAAAACGCCTCGAGCTGCTACCTGGTTGGGAGGACCGCCCATCCCAAACCTCCGCGCAGAAAAGAGTTCACACGGTGCATATCGGACTGATCGGCCTTGGAAAAATGGGCTTCAACATGCGCGAGCGGCTGCGTAAGGGCGGAATCGAAGTCACCGGCTTCGACCGCAACCCCGAGGTCACCGATGTCGCCTCCACGGACGACCTCATTGCCGTGCTTCCTGCGCCGCGCCTCATCTGGGTCATGGTTCCGGCCGGTGAAATCACCGACGCCGTCATCACCGAGCTCGGCGCCAAGCTGCAGCCCGGCGACATGGTGATCGACGGCGGCAACTCCCGCTTCACTGAGGACCAGAAGCACGGTGCGGCCCTGGCCGAAAAGGGAATCCGCTTCGCTGACTGCGGCGTCTCCGGCGGGGTCTGGGGACTTCAGAACGGTTACGGGCTCATGGCTGGCGGCGCCGCCGAGGACATTGAACGTGCACTTCCGGTTTTTGACGCGCTCCGTCCGGAGGGTGACCGTGCGGACAGCTTCGTGCACGTGGGCGGCGTCGGCGCCGGGCATTACGCCAAGATGGTGCACAACGGCATCGAGTACGGCTTGATGCAGGCCTACGCCGAGGGCTACGAACTCCTCGCTGCCAAGGAAATCGTTACGGATCTTCCCGGAACCTTCCGCGCCTGGCAGAAGGGAACGGTTGTCCGGTCCTGGCTGCTGGACCTCATGGTGAAGGCCCTGGACGAGGATCCGGGACTTGCCTCGATCGATGACTACGTCGAAGACTCCGGTGAAGGCCGCTGGACCGTGGAAGAAGCCATCGCCAATGCGGTGCCGGCCCCTGCGATCACCGCCGCGCTATTTGCCCGCTTCGCCTCCCGCGAGGACAACTCGCCGGCCATGAAGATGGTGTCCGCGCTGCGCCACCAGTTCGGCGGGCATGCCACCCGTCCGGCCAAGTAGCTCCGTGTCCGGGTTCCGCCCGGCTTCCGGCCCGACGGTTCCCGAGAATTTGAAGATCGCGTGTACCTAGAACACCTGTCCCTGACCGATTTCCGCAGTTACGCCCAGGTGGATCTCCGCTTTGGCCCGGGCGTCACGGTCCTGGTCGGCTCCAACGGAATCGGCAAGACCAACCTGATGGAGGCCATCGGCTACCTTGCGACCCTCAGTTCCCACCGGGTCAGCGCCGACGCTCCGTTACTGCGTTTCGGAACCGACCGCGCCCTGATCCGGGCGAAGCTGGTCCGCGGCGAACAATCCACCATCCTGGAGCTGGAAATCAACGGCGGCCGGGCCAACCGGGGACGCATCAACCGCAGCAACCCCGTCCGTGCGCGTGACCTGCTGGGCATCTGCCACACCGTCCTCTTCGCTCCGGAGGACCTGGCGCTCGTCAAAGGCGATCCGTCGAACCGCCGCCGCTTCCTGGACGAGCTTCTCGTGAGCCTGGTTCCCCGGCACGCCGCCACCCGCAGCGACTACGACCGGGTCCTCAAACAGCGCAACGCACTGCTGAAGTCGGCGCGGGCCGGGAAATTCACTGCCGGCCACGAGGCCACCCTCGATGTCTGGGACCAGCACATGGCGCGCGCCGGTGCGGAACTGCTGCACGCCAGGCTGGAACTCGTTGAGCGCCTTCGGCCTCATCTCAACAGCGCGTACGCCCAGCTCACCGACGGCTCCAAAGCCGCGGATGCGATCTACAGGTCGACACTGCAGAACATAATGGACGACGACGGCGAGCCGGCTGGCGCTTCGACGGCACCATCCGGGCCGGGAAACCCGGCCGAGGATCTTCGCCTGTTGTCCGTGGAGGAGCTCGCCGAACGCTACATGCAGGCCTTCGCGGCATCCCGCCGCAGGGAAGTCGAACGGGGCATCTCGTTGGTAGGTCCGCACCGGGACGAGCTGGAACTCGTGCTGGGGCAGGCTCCCGCCAAGGGCTACGCGTCACACGGTGAAACCTGGTCGATGTGCCTGTCGCTCCGGCTGGCGTCCTACTACGTCATGCTTGACGACGCCCGCACCGGTGGCTCAGCGCCGATCCTCATCCTGGACGACGTTTTCGCCGAACTTGATGTCCAGCGGCGGCGTAAACTGGCCGCAATAGTTGCCGGCGCCGAGCAGGTGCTGGTGACCGCCGCCGTCGACGCCGATATTCCGGACGAGCTTGCGGGCCGGCGGGTGAAAGTAATTCCGGGAGGAATCGATGAACAGGGATAAGGACGGCGGCCTGCAGCCGGGCCGCGATCCCGATGAAATCGATGCCGCCCAGGCGGCGCTAAACAGGATGCGTGAGGCGGCGGCTGCCCGTGGGGAGATCCGCCGGAAAGCGCCACGGGCAGGCACCGGACAAAAACCGCGAACTGCGGCCCAGGGAACACGGGGCTTCAGCCAGTTCCACTCCACCGGACGCGACCCCCTGGGGCTGGGAAAGGTGGTGGGGCGGCTGGTTGCCGAGCGCGGCTGGACCTCCCCGGTCGCCGTCGGCTCGGTCATGGCCGAGTGGCCGGCACTCGTGGGACCGGAAATCGCCGCGCACTGCACCCCGGAAAGCTTCACCGACACCACCCTTCATGTCCGGTGCGACTCCACTGCCTGGGCGACGCAGCTCCGGCTGCTCAGCATGAGCCTGCTCGAAAAGTTCCGCACCGAACTCGGTGATGGAGTGGTCACCAGCATCCAGGTGCTGGGGCCGGCCGCCCCGAACTGGCGCAAGGGCGGCCGCACTGTCAACGGACGCGGGCCGAGGGACACGTACGGATAGCCGACAGCACAAACGGCGTGCAGGGCGCTTAAACCGCCGTCGGCCGTATAGGAGTCCAAAACAGGGACTGCTGGAGCCTTGCAGGCGGGGCCAATGGCCAGCGAGAGGCATATTGAGCCGCGTCGGCGCCCCGCCAATGCGGGGATCGACGATGTTTCACGATAGAATTCCTCTAGATAACTGGGCGCCGGTGAAACGTTGACTGAGTCCGTTTTCCAGCGCTTTTTCCGCGTGGGAACGGTTCCGCAGGTCAACCGAGCAGCTGGCGCTGGCAGTGACGTGCCTTTTGGCGGACGCCCTTCCCCGGCGGACGGCGGAGGCCGGCCATCATCGAACATAGAGGAGTCGAAAGCGCCTGTGGCTAACGACAATGCAGATATCGAGGCAGTGGAGCCTGTAGCGGAGGATGCCCGGACGTCCGGCGCCCCGGCTGAGACTGCCACACCGCGGGAGTACGGCGCCAGCGACATCACCGTTCTTGAGGGCCTCGAGGCCGTACGGAAACGGCCCGGCATGTACATCGGCTCCACCGGTCTGCGCGGCCTGCACCACCTGGTGTACGAAGTTGTGGACAACTCCGTGGATGAGGCACTGGCAGGTTACTGCACGCACATCGAAGTTGTTCTGCAGGCGGACGGCGGCGTCAAGGTAACAGACGACGGCCGCGGCATCCCGGTGGACATCCACCCCACCGAGGGCAAGCCGACCGTCGAGGTGGTCATGACCATCCTGCACGCCGGAGGCAAGTTCGGCGGCGGCGGCTACGCCGTGTCCGGCGGCCTGCACGGCGTGGGTATCTCCGTCGTTAACGCGCTCTCCAGCCGCGTGGACACCGAGGTCCGCAGGCAGGGCCACGTCTGGCGCATGTCCTTTGCCGACGGCGGCAAGCCCCAAGGCGCCCTGGTCCAGGGCGAGGAAACTGCCGAGACGGGAACCACCCAGACCTTCTACCCGGATCCGAGCATCTTCGAATCCGTGGAATTCGACTTCGAGACGCTCCGCGCGCGCTTCCAGCAGATGGCCTTCCTCAACAAGGGACTGAAGATCACCCTGACGGACGAGCGCCAGGCGGCGGCCGGCACGGACGATGCCGGCGACCTGGACCTGGACGGCGTGCTGACCGAGGGCGAGGTCCTGGCCGAGCACCGCACCGTGGTCTACCAGTACAACGATGGTCTTCTCGACTATGTCAAGCACCTGAACTCGAGCAAGAAGGTGGATGTTGTCCACGAGGACGTCATCGCCTTCGAGACCGAGGACACCGAGCGGCACATCGCCGTCGAGATGGCGATGCAGTGGACCACGGCGTACTCCGAGAGCGTCCACACCTACGCCAACACCATCAACACCCACGAGGGCGGAACCCACGAAGAAGGGTTCCGTGCCGCGATGACGTCGCTCATCAACCGCTACGCGCGGGAGCAGAAAATCATCAAGGAAAAAGAGGAGAACCTCACCGGCGACGACATCCGCGAAGGCCTGACGGCCGTCATCTCGGTGAAGCTGTCCGAGCCCCAGTTCGAGGGCCAGACCAAAACCAAACTGGGCAACTCCGAGGTCAAGGGCTTTGTGCAGCGCGTGGTCACCGACCAGCTCGGCGACTGGCTGGAACGCAACCCCGCCCCGGCGCGCGACGTGATCCGCAAGGCCATTTCCGCCGCGCAGGCTCGCATGGCTGCGCGCAAGGCCCGCGACAATGCGCGCCGCAAGAGCCCGCTGGAGTCCTTCGGCATGCCGGGCAAGCTCTCCGACTGCTCCTCGAAGGATCCCGCGAAGTGCGAGGTCTACCTGGTGGAGGGTGACTCGGCAGGCGGTTCGGCCAAGCGCGGTCGAAACCCGGAGACGCAGGCCATCCTTCCGCTCCGGGGTAAGATCCTCAACGTGGAGCGGGCACGCCTGGACAAGGCGCTGGGCAACAACGAGGTCCAGTCCATGATCACAGCATTCGGCACGGGCATCGGCGAGGACTTCGACCTCAGCAAGCTGCGCTATCACAAGATCGTGCTGATGGCTGATGCCGACGTGGACGGCCAGCACATCACCACGCTGCTGATGACACTGCTGTTCCGGTACATGCGCCCGCTGATCGAGAACGGCTATGTCTACCTGGCCCAGCCGCCGCTGTACCGCATCAAGTGGTCCAACGCGCCGCACGACTACGTTTACAGCGACCGTGAGCGTGACGCCGTGCTGGTTTCCGGCCAGGCATCGGGCCGCCGCATTCCGAAGGAAAACGGTATCCAGCGCTACAAGGGTCTGGGCGAGATGGATTACACCGAACTCTGGGACACCACCATGGACCCGGACCGGCGCACCCTCCTGCAGGTCACCATGGAGGACGCAGCGGCCGCCGACCAGATCTTCGCCGTGCTGATGGGCGAGGACGTCGAATCCCGCCGAAACTTCATCCAGCAGAACGCCAAGGACGTCAGGTTCCTCGATATCTAGCGGGTTTGCGCCCTTGATATTCCAGAACAGACATATACCTGAAACGGAAAATACAGACTATGAGTGACGAAACACCTGAGGTCCCGGCCGAGTCCCCGGACGGCACGGAGCCGGTGCTGGAGGGCGACGTGCTGGTCGACCGCGTGGAGCAGGTGGACCTGCAGACGGAGATGCAGCGTTCCTACCTCGACTACGCGATGGCCGTCATTGTCGGCCGTGCGCTGCCGGATGTGCGTGACGGGCTGAAGCCGGTCCACCGCCGCGTTCTCTACGCGATGTTCGACGGCGGCTACCGCCCGGACCGCGCCTTCAACAAGTGTGCCCGTGTGGTGGGCGAGGTCATGGGCCAGTACCACCCCCACGGTGACACGGCGATCTACGACGCACTGGTGCGCCTGATCCAGGACTGGACCATGCGCTACCCGCTGGCGCTGGGCCAGGGCAACTTCGGCTCACCCGGCAACGACGGTGCCGCGGCCCCGCGGTACACGGAAACCAAGATGGCGCCCCTTGCCATGGAGATGGTCCGTGACATCGACGAGGAGACCGTCGACTTCCAGGACAACTACGACGGCAAGAACCAGGAACCCACCATCCTCCCGGCACGGTTCCCCAACCTGCTGGTCAACGGCTCCTCGGGCATCGCCGTCGGCATGGCCACCAACATCCCGCCGCACAACCTCCGCGAGGTGGCCGACGGCGTCCAGTGGTACCTGGCCAACCCGACCGCCAGCCGCGAGCAGCTGCTCGAAGAACTGCTGAAGCGGATCAAGGGACCGGATTTCCCCACCGGCGCCACCATCCTGGGCCACAAGGGCATCGAGGATGCCTACCGCACCGGCCGCGGCTCCATCACCATGCGCGCCGTGGTGAATGTCGAGGAACTGCAGGGACGGACCTGCCTGGTGGTCACCGAGCTGCCCTACCAGGCAAACCCGGACAACCTGGCCATCAAGATCGCCGAACTGGTCAAGGACGGCAAGGTTCAAGGCATCGCCGACCTCCGGGATGAAACTTCCGGCCGCACCGGCCAGCGCCTGGTCATCGTCCTCAAGCGCGACGCCGTCGCCAAGGTGGTGCTGAACAACCTCTACAAGCACACCCAGCTGCAGGAGAACTTCGGTGCCAACATGCTGGCGATCGTGGACGGGGTGCCGCGCACCCTCAGCCTCGATGCCTTCATCCGCCACTGGGTCACCCACCAGTTGGATGTCATCGCCCGGCGCACGCGCTACCGCCTGCGCAAGGCGGAGGAAGAAGCGCACATCCTGCGTGCCCTTCTCAAGGCGCTGGACATGCTGGACGAGGTCATTGCCCTGATCCGCGCCTCGAGCACCACCGAGGCAGCACGGGATGGCCTCATGCAGCTGCTGGACATCGACGAGATCCAGGCCCGCGCGATCCTCGACATGCAGCTCCGCCGGCTCGCTGCCCTGGAACGCCAGAAGATCCAGGACCGCCACACCGAGCTCGAGGCGATGATCGCCGAATACAACGCGATCCTCGCCTCGGAGGAACGCCAGCGCACGATCATCAGCGAGGAACTCGCCGAGATCGTGGCCAAGCACGGCGATGACCGTCGCACCCAGATCCTGATGGGCTACGACGGCGACATGTCCATGGAAGACCTCATTCCCGAAGAGGAAGTGGTGGTCACCATCACCCGCGGCGGCTACGTCAAGCGGACGCGGAGCGACAACTACCGTTCGCAGCAGCGCGGCGGCAAGGGCATCAAGGGTGCCCAGCTGCGCGGCGATGACGTGGTGGAACACTTCTTCGTTACTACCACCCACCACTGGCTGCTCTTCTTCACCAACTTCGGCCGGGTGTACCGGGCCAAGGCCTACGAACTTGCCGAGGGCGGCCGCGACACCAAGGGCCAGCATGTGGCAAACCTGCTGGCCTTCCAGCCGGACGAGCACATTGCACAGGTGTTGGACCTGAAGGACTACCAGCACGCGCCGTACCTGGTGCTGGCCACCAAGCGCGGCCTGGTCAAGAAGACCCGGCTGGAGGACTACGACACCAACCGGTCTGCCGGCGTCATCGCCATCAACCTCCGGGAAGAGGATGAACTGGTCTCCGCGCAGCTGGTTTCCGAGACGGATGACCTCATGCTGGTGTCCCGCAAGGGACAGTCGATCCGCTTCACGGCCACCGACGACGCGCTCCGTCCCATGGGCCGGGCCACGTCCGGCGTGACAGGCATGAAGTTCCGCGAGGACGACGAACTGCTGGCCATGAACGTGGTGGCCGAGGGCTCCTACGTTTTCGTCGTGACCGAAGGCGGCTACGCCAAGCGGACGGAAGTCGAGGAATACCGGCTCCAGGGCCGCGGCGGCCTGGGCATCAAGGTGGCTAAGCTCGCCGAAGAACGCGGCGATCTTGTGGGCGCGCTGATCGTCCAGGAGGAAGACGAGGTCCTGGTGGTCATGGGCGGCGGCAAGGTTGTCCGTTCATCCGTGGCCGGCGTCCCGGCCAAGGGCCGCGACACGATGGGTGTCATCTTCGCGAAGCCGGACAAGAACGACCGCATCATCGAGGTTGCCCGCAACACCGAACGCGGCCTCGAAGCCGAAGTTGAAGCCAGCGCCGAGCGAGAGTCTGAAGCCGACCACGCCGATGAACCGGGTGCGTCAGAAATCTTGGCTATCGCCGCTGATGACGTAACGTTGGCTGAAGATGCCGGACCAGACGAGGAATCCGCAGCGGCGGCTTCAGCACTGGCCGATGAAGCAGAAGGAACGTCCGGCGATGCTGAGGCGAACGAAGACAACACCGGAGGTAACGAGTGAGCAATTCCGACTCATTTCCCAAGCCGAGCAGTAATGGTCCCGGCGGGATGCGTCAGCCGGCATCCGCTCCCCGGGTGAACGCCCCGGTGCGTCCCCAGCAGAGCCCGGCCACGCCGTCGGGACTTCCGGGACAGCGCCCCGCAGGTGCGGGACAGCGCCCGGCGCCCGCAGGACAGCGTCCGCAGGGCCAGCGGCCGGCCGCGCCGGCGCAGCGCCCGGCGGCGCCAGGACAGCGCCCCCAAGGTGCGCCGGGTGCTCCGGGGCTGGTCAAACCGGCTCCGAAGGCCAAGGTGCGCCGCGCCCGGCTGCTGGTCAGCAAGGTGGACCCCTGGTCCGTCCTGAAGATGGCGTTCCTGCTGTCCGTCGCTCTCGGCATCGTCACGGTGGTCGCCGCCATCGTGCTGTGGACCGTACTCGACCTGACCGGAATCTTCGACCAGGTGGATAGCTTGCTGGGAACCCTTGCCGGTTCCGAGGGCGGCGGCTTCGAGCTGAAGAAGGTCGCCTCGCTCGGCCAGGTGGCATCCTTCGCCACCATCATCGCCGTTGTGAATGTTGTGCTGCTGACTGCCCTGTCCATGCTGTCAGCTGTGCTGTACAACATTTCGGCAACCCTTGTTGGCGGCATCGGCGTGACCCTGACAGACGACTAAAAACCCTGTATTTCCGCGGGAAAACCCTGCCGGAATGCCTCGATTTGAGATCGGGCCGGGATGTGCTGTAGAGTCATGTCTCGGCCCGATGAGGCATCGGGGCGTATAGCTCAGGCGGTTAGAGCGCTTCGCTGATAACGAAGAGGTCCCAGGTTCAAGTCCTGGTACGCCCACGGAACCTGCACAGGTTCAAGTCGAGGTTTAGGTGCGATTCCCAGGAATCAAGCCGGAACGGGGTGCGTGTGAAGAAGTTGCTGGTTATTGCAGCTGCAGTCGCAGGCGTCCTCTTGTACAAGAAAAAGGTGCAGGAATCCGAAGCCCGGAAGACAGTCTGGAGCGAATCAACCGACAAGGTTGAATAGCCCGGATCCCGGTGCGGAGGCTGGTCAGCCAGCCTCCGGAACTAGGGTATGATGGACGGGTTGCTTCTTATGGGGGCATGGCGCAATTGGTAGCGCACCTGCTTTGCAAGCAGGGGGTTCGGGGTTCGAGTCCCCGTGCCTCCACCATAAGAAAGGTCCCGGTCGGAAACGGCCGGGGCCTTTTGCTTTAATCTCCTGCGCCGGCCCGTGGAGGTTCCCCCCCCGGGTTCGACAGACCCAATCGGCCCCAACCGGCGGGGTGTGGCCGGCACATTACTGTGGAAGCGTGAACTTCTTCTTTGCAGCCCTGGGCGTCCTGGGCGTGGCTTCATCAGGACCGCTCATCGCCGCCACGCTCGGCGCCACCACTGTCACGGCCCTCGCCATCGCCTTCTGGCGCAATGCCATCGCGGCCGCCGTCATGGCCACCCCCACCCTGATCCGGGAACCGCGCCAGTTCAGCCGGATCGGGCGCTACGAGTTCCGTTGGTCGCTCGTTGCGGCCGTGGCCCTGGCCCTGCACTTCGCCTGCTTCATCACGTCCCTGCAGCTGACCTCCGTGGCTGCGGCTACCGCCCTCGTCTGCCTGCAGTCCGCCTGGATCGCCGTCATTCAGCTCTTCCGCGGCGTGCGGCACCGCTGGCAGGTGCTGGTGGGCCTGGGCATCTCCTTCGGCGGCGTCGTGGCCATTACGGGTTTCGACATGGGCACTTCCCCAGATGCCCTGCTGGGCGACGTCCTGGCCATGGCCGGCGGGCTACTAGCGGGCATCTATACCCTTGCCGGCGGCCGGGCCCGCCAGAGCATGACCACCGGAACCTACACGGCCCTCTGCTACGGCATGTGCGCTGTCCTGGTGGCGGTACTGGCAATATTCACCAACCAGCCGCTGACCGGGTTCGACGCCGGCGGCTGGCTGGGAATTCTGGCCATCACGGTGTGCGCCCAGCTCGTGGGGCATACGGCATTCAACCACCTGCTGGCAACCATGAGCCCGCTGCTGGTATCCATGATTATCCTGCTCGAAATACCCGGTGCAGCACTGCTGGCCGCCGTGTTCCTGAACGAGAAGCTGCCAGCCGGCACCTACGTCGGGCTGGCGTTCATCCTCGTGGGCCTCGCCGTTGTGGTGGCCGGACAGCGGAACGGCAAAGGCCGACGGGGCAAGCCTCCTGAGGAGCGCCGACTGGCCGGGCTGGGGACCGACTGACGACGCCGGCCTACTGGCCGCCGCGGCGGACCGGCTGGCTGGTGTTCACGGTGTGGATGGCGCGCAGCAGCTTCGCCGGGAAATACACCGAGAAGAAGACCACCATGGGTGCCTTGAGGGCCATCTTCTTCACGTTGTGGGCCTTGTACGTGCGGTCGAAGCGCGTCACGTAGTACCTGTAGTCGCGCGGTGAGTCCTCAAGCCGGCGGGCCGACATCCCGGAGACCATCTGCGGCCAGTACTGGACCTTGAGATCGTGGTCCGCGAGATGCAGGGACAGGTCGATGTCCTCGTGCATCTCATCCTTTTCATCCCGGCAGGTTTCACCGCGGATGGTCTCCCACGCGGACCGGCGGAGGGCCATGTTGGAGCCGAACAGGAAGTGGTACTGGTGCTTGGCCAGTTTCAGCATCAGCTGGCGCATCTTGTCATCTGCCTTGAGTCCGAAGCGGCGCATCGGCATGTCGTAATAGACCACGGGCCCGGTGGCGGCGGAGGTGGAGAGGTCCTCGAAGGCCTTCTGCACCTGCTCCACCCAGTCAGGTTCGACCACCGAGTCGGCGTCGATCCGCCCCAGGACGTCGCCGGTGGCGTTGTCCAGGCCGAAATTGCGGGTGGGGATGAGTCCCTGCGCCATGTCTTGGCGGAGCAGGATGATGGGGCTCTCCGGGTACTCCTGCTGCATCTGGGTGACGATCGATGCCGTGCGGTCCTTGGACATGTTGTCCACCACGATGATCTCGTGCGCCGGAACCGACTGGTAGACCGCCGCGATGAGGCACTGCCGGATAACACTTTCCTCGTTGTAGGCCGGGATAACAATCGATACGCGCGGCTCAGTGTCAGTCAAGGCATCCTCTGCGGATCTATCGGGTGACATCACCTCAAACTTAGCACCGATGCTTTCCATTACGGCGGCACAGTGCCCGTCAGGCAGGGAGGGCACAGGATACTCCCGCAGAGACGGCAAGAGGGGCCCCGCCGTTGCGGAACCCCTCTTGTTACTGCCCTGCGGGCATTTGGCTAGGCCTTCTTATCGGCACCGTTCCCGATGTTGGATGCGATGTTCTTCACCGCAGTCTTTTCATCGGTGGCAACCTGGCCGGCGTCGGAATCCGCGTCGTCGGCAACGTGCTTTGCCTTATCGGCGGAGGCGTCGGCGTTGTCCTCTTCCAAGGAGGCCAAGTCTTCCAACGAAGCCGACGTGGTTGCGGCGGGAACCGGCGCCGGAGTTTCGGACACGGCACTCTCAGCTACCGGGGTGGCGGAGGCTGCCGGGGTGGTTGCAACCGGCGTCGAGGGTGCGGGCGTCACGGGCGCGGGGGTCTTCCACGGATCCTCGACCGGCTTTGACGCCTTCCATGCGGCCACGCCGGCGGCTACGGCCGCTGTGATCACCCCAAGAATGAGGAGTCCGCGCTTTTTCGGCTTCTGGGGCTCCACTACCAGCGCCTTGCCCGTCACTGCCCGGCTGGCCTCGTTGGCGGCTGATTTCAGGTGGCCGCCGGCAACATGGGCCTGTTCCTGGATGGTGTGGATGATGCCGACGTCGCCGAGCTTCTGGGCCACGGCGTCAACGCGGGCGGGGGTGCCCTCGAGTGTCCTGTGGACAGCCTCGGAAGCGGTTCCGATCTGGTCCGAGAGCCGCGGAAGGTACTCCACCACTACGCGGTCGCGGGCCTGCGCAATAACGGGTGTGGCCCGGTCCAGTGCGTCATGCATGTATGGGGTGGCGCCTTCCACGACGTCGTGGATCTTCGGGGCAAGCTGCGCCAAACCGTCCTGGAGCCGCGGGGTTACCGTGGCGACACCGTCGGCAAGGTTGTGGGCCGCCACCTTGAGGCCCTCCTGGATCTTGGGGGAAGCCGTATCAATGCCGTGCTGCAGGCGGGGAACTGCCCAGTCCACTGCTGCTTCCACGCGGTCTTTTGCGTTCTCAACTGCAGAACTGACCGACAACTCCAGTTCGCGGGCAATACGATCCGATTTCTTCACAACTACCTCCCGATTAATGTGACGGTTCTGTTGTTAGCCTACGTGTACGAATAGCCGGGCTGCTATTGTTCCGGCGGATTCACGGTGGATTTCACCGAGCGCGGAACTGTCTTTTCCGCCCGGGTTCGCGTTGACGCGCCGTGAAAGAATGGCCGTATGACTGCCTCAGCAACTGCAAAAGCAACCATCCACACCAGCCTCGGCGACATCGTTGTGAACCTCTTCGGCAACCACGCGCCGAAGACTGTTAAGAACTTCGTCGGACTGGCCACCGGCGAACAGGCCTGGACCCACCCGGAAACCGGCGAGGACAAGACGGGCACGCCGCTCTACAACGGCACCATCTTCCACCGCATCATCAAGGACTTCATGATCCAGGCCGGCGACCCGCTGGGCCGCGGCACCGGCGGACCGGGCTACCGCTTCGACGACGAGATCCACCCCGAGCTGAGCTTCAGCGCTCCCTACAAGCTGGCCATGGCCAACGCCGGCATCCAGATGGGCAAGGGAACCAACGGTTCACAGTTCTTCATCACCACCATCCCCACCGACTGGCTGCAGGGCAAGCACAGCATCTTCGGTGAAGTTGCTGACGATGAATCCAAGAAGGTTGTGGACGCCATTGAAGGTGTCCGCACCGGCATGGGCGACCGCCCGGTTGAAGATGTGACCATCAACAGCATCGACATCGAGCAGCTCTAGCCACATGAGCTACGGAACTCCGGCGGCGGAGCCGTCAGCGCAGGTACCGGTGTGCCCCCGGCATCCGGACCGGCCCTCGTATGTCAGCTGCCAGCGTTGCGGGCGGCCGGCATGCCCCGAGTGCCAGCGCGCGGCCGCCGTCGGATTCCAGTGTGTTGACTGCGTCAACGAGGCAAAGCGTACGACGCCGACAGCACGGACCGTTTACGGCGGTGCCGTCGCGTCCGGCAAGCCTGTGGTGACATACGCGATCATCGCCGCGTGTGTCCTGCTCTTTGTTCTGCAGTGGCTGCTTCCCGGAAACGCGGTGTTCCGGACCCTCGCCTACGCATCGGTTTATGCGACGCCCGAGTACGGGGTGTTCCAGCCGTGGCGCATGCTCACCTCGGCCTTTCTGCATTCCCAGGGCTTCCTGCTCCACATCGTCCTGAACATGTACACCCTGTGGATTTTCGGCCAGGCGCTGGAACCGCTGCTGGGCCGGATCCGTTTCCTTGCTGTGTACCTGCTGTCCGCCATCGGCGGGTCGGTGGGATACCTGCTGCTGACACCGATCCTGCCCGAGGGCGGGCCCGTGGGACTCGTGGGCGCCTCCGGCGCGATCTTCGGGCTGTTCGGTGCCATGCTCGTTGTGCAGCGCCACCGTGGCGGTGAGACAAGACAGCTCTGGGTACTGATCGCAATCAACGGCGTCATCGGCTTCATGGTGCCGCAGATCGCCTGGCAGGCCCACTTGGGCGGCTTCATCACCGGCGCCCTGTGCGCAGCTGCCATCGCCTACGCCCCACGTGGCCCGCGACGCAACATCCTGCAGGCGGGCGGGCTGGCGCTCGTGATGGCCCTGCTGGTGGCGGCGTCCTGGTACCGGGTGCTCGTGGCGTCCTGACGCTGGGGCTCCGGCAGCTCTGCCGGGTCCAGTCCTCCCCCATGCCCCCGCTTTCCGAAGCGGGGGCATTTTTGTGTGCGCAGGCCGCAGCCGGTGCACCTCCGTCGTGGACCTGCGCCGGTGGGTTTTCCACAGCGGTTATCCACACTGTTAATAACTTACATGGGTGTAAGTCACCGGCCAGACCCCGGGATGACAGGCCGATGAGCCGGTTAAGGACAATGTGCGCGGCTTCATCCACACCTGTGGATAACTTTGGTGCCCGCCGCTGTGGTTAAGTGGACAACTTCATCCAAATTTCACCGCAGTGGGGTGTTCTGGGCCTAGACAGACATCTCAAAGCCGGTTGGCCCGCTTTGCGGGCGTGCTTTCAACAGGGTTATTCACAGTGTTAATAACTCACAGGTCTGTCATTCCACGGCGCAGAGGCCCCGCAACGCCTAGTTTCTGCCGTTCCTGCCAACGATCCCCACAAGTTTTCCCCATCTGTGGATAACTTGTGGGTAGTCGCCTGTTGCTAAGTGGATAACCGTCCCTGTATCCACACCGCGCCCGTGTAGTCTCTATGGCGTGAGTACCCACAACCACATCTTCCTGGACAAGCACCACCCCGCAGCCTGGCGGGCACTGAACGGACTCGGGCTAAAGGCCAAGGAAGCGATGCTTGAGACCGGCCTGGACGGGAAGCTGATCGAACTACTCAATGTCCGGATATCGCAGATCAACGGCTGTGCCTATTGCCTCGACATGCATGTCAAGGACGCCGTCAAAGGCGGGGAATCCGCCCAACGCCTGGCCGTCCTGCCGGCATGGCGCGACACCGCGGTGTTCGAGGACCACGAGCGTGCCGCGCTGGCCCTGGCCGAGAGCGTCACCGTCCTCCCGGATGCCCGCACACGCGATCTGGAAGACGCCTACGCGCGGGAGCACCTCACCGAGGAGCAGTACTCAGCGGTGAGCTGGCTGGCCATCGCGATGAACGCCTTCAACCGCGTTTCCATCACCAGCCAGCACCCTGTCCGGCCTGAAAAGGGCTAGCGGCCGGGGTTTTCCACAGTCATTTCCACAACTGTTAATAACTTGGAAAATGCAAGTTTCGGCCCTCCCGCGCCGCCAACCGGGGACGCGGTGCCCTTTCCCCGGGCCGCAGCCAGCGAAGTTATCAACACTGTGGATATCTTTACCAACATGTGTGGACCGGTCATCGGTGGGCCGGCCGGTCCGGGACGGCAGCGTGCCCGGCAGCGGTTAGGCCCAGACGCCTGACGTTCCCCGGCGGTGGCTGTCCACTAGGTGTGTGTCCACCATTCCGATCGCCTCCATGAGGGCGAACATGGTGGTGGGCCCCACGAAGGCAAAGCCCTTCTTCCGCAGTGCCTTGGAGAGGGCTATGGACTCGGGGGACGTTGTGGGCACGCCGGCGTAGGTGACGGGGGCGGGGGTCGCCGGTGGCTGGAATTTCCAGACGAAGTCCACGAGGCCGCCCTCGGCGCGCAGCGCGATGGTGGCGTTGGCGTTGGTGATCGCGGCACGGATCTTAAGGCGATTGCGGACGATGCCGGGGTCCTGAAGCAGCCGCTCGACGTCGGCGTCGGTAAAGGCGGCCACGGTCTCGGGGCGGAAGTTGTCGAAGGCCGCCCGGAAGGCAGGCCGTTTGCGCAGGATCGTGGCCCATGACAGGCCCGCCTGGAAAGCTTCGAGGCTGATGCGCTCGTACAGGCCCTGCTCGTCCCGGACTGGCAGGCCCCACTCAGTGTCGTAATACTCGCGCAGAAGAGGATCCGTGGAAGCCCACAGCGGACGGGCCAGCCCATCGTCGCCGATGATGACGCCTTCTGCGGTCATGGGCGCGGGCTCAGGAGCGCCAGCGCGTGGTCATCAGGAAGCCGACGATTGCGATGCCGAACCCGGCCATGATGTTCCAGGACCCCCAAGACTCGACGGGGAACACACCCTGGCTGATGTAGAAGGTGATGATCCAGAGCAGGCCGATGATCATCAGGCCGAACATGACCGGCTTGAACCAGACGGGGTTCGGCTTGTAGGCCTCGGTGGAAACGGGCTCGGCGGGGCGGGCAGGCTTCTTGCGGGGCTTTGACTCGGGCACATGTCCTCCTTGGCGGCTGAATCAAGAGGAGGGACCGAGGCTTGATATCCTGCTGGAAGGGGATTGCCGGCGGTCTGCACACTCTTGGTCAGGTCTGAAGTCTTACTAGCAGCCAATTCTAGCTGTAGTTCAGTCCGCGCCGGTGCCCCGCAACCGCCTTGGAGGAGATCGCTTGGTAGTGCAGGAGAAGGTGACGGCCACCGCCAAGCCGGCAACCGGCGTCGTAATCCTGCGGAAGGCCGTCCAGATCTTCGGCGAGCTGCTCATCACCGCCGGCATAGTGCTGCTGCTGTTTGTTGCCTGGCAGCTGTGGTGGACCAACGTGGAGTCCGATGCCAAGCAGAGCGCCGCGGTCAAGGACTTTGCCCGGGACCTGGGCGGACCCGTGACCCCCGCGCCCACGCCGGCAGCCACAGGCGGCACCGCTGCTGCCGGCCCGAAGGACTACGGAGCGCCCGTGGTGGGAGAGGCCCCCGGGCACGGCGGCACCATCGGAATCATGTACATCCCCCGGTTCGGTGAGAACTACACCCGGCCCATCGTCGAAGGCACCAGCGCGGACGTCCTGGACACCCTGGGCCTTGGGCACTACGGCAACACCTCCATGCCCGGTGCGGTAGGCAACTTCGCCGTGGCCGGCCACCGCCAGACGCACGGCGCCGTGCTGGACAACATCCACACGCTGGTGCCCGGGGACAAGATCTACGTCCAGACGCGGGACGGCTACTACGTCTATGTCTTCCGCAACAACCGCATCGTCATGCCCACTGAAGCCGATGTCCTCCTGCCGGTGCCCAACCAGCCCGGAGTGCGCCCCACCGAAAGACTTCTCACCATGACCAGCTGCAACCCCCGCTTCGGCTCCGAGGAACGGATCATCGCGTACTCGGTGCTGGACCACTGGCAGCCGGCCTCGGCGGGGCCGCCCGCCGAGATCGCAGCCCAGGTGGCCCGCACTCGAGGGGGAGCATAGGCATGTACGGCTGGATATTCCGTCATCTCCCCGGCCCCCTCTGGCTCCGCATAGTCACGTCGCTGGTGCTGGTTGCCGGTGCCCTGTTCCTGATGGTCGAGTTCCTTTTCCCTTGGATGTCCCAGTTCACCCAATTCACCGACTCAACGATTGGTGCGCCAAAAAACCCATGAGCACAGCAAAGATTCTCGTCGTGGATAACTACGACAGCTTCGTCTACACCCTGGTGGGCTACCTCCAGGAGCTGGGCGCAGAGACAACAGTGGTCCGCAACGACGATGTGACCCTCGCCGAAGCGATCGAAATGGCAGAAACGCGCGACGGCGTACTCATCTCGCCCGGCCCGGGCTCGCCGTCCGAAGCGGGAGTCTGCATCGAGCTGATCCGGTGGTGCGGCGAGAAGACAAAGCCTATGTTCGGCGTGTGCCTCGGACACCAGGCCCTGGCGGAGGCCTACGGCGGAACGGTGACCCACGCCCCCGAGCTCATGCACGGCAAGACGTCGCTGGTCCAGCACAACGGGGCCAGCGTTTTTGCCGGCCTGCCCTCCCCCGTAACGGCCACGCGCTACCACTCCCTGGCCGCCGTCCGGGACACGATTCCGGAGATCCTGGAGATCACAGCGGAAACCGCCAGTGGCGTCATCATGGGGCTGCAGCACCGCACCGCACCGCTGTGCGGTGTCCAGTTCCACCCCGAGTCCGTTCTGACCGAGGGCGGCTACCAGATGCTGGGCAACTGGCTCGAGTCGCTGGGCATGAAGGGCGCGGCCGAGCGGGCAGCCAAGCTCAGCCCGCTTATCCAGCACTAGGGCTGGTTCGGCCCTACTTGCCTTTGGTGGGGCTCGCCGTCGGCGTCGGGGTGGGTGTGGGCTCCGGGGCCGGCGCAGGGGCTGTGGCCACAGTTACGGTGATGGCCTTGCCCTGTTCCACGAGCGAGTTCAGCGGATCGCTCTGGCCGGTCACTTTGCCGGGCTGGACCTGGGAGTTCTCCACCTCACGGATGATGGCAACCAGGCCGAGTTCCTTGAGTGCCGCCTCGGCCTCGGCGCGGGTCATGCCGCGAAGCTCCGGCATGGCCACCTTGCCGGTGGAAACCAGGATCTCGACAGTGCTCCCCACCGCCACCTGCTGGCCCGGGGCCGGCTTGGTGGTGATCACCAGGCCCGCCGGAACAGTGGCGCTGTTGGCCATGGTGGTGGACGGCGCGCCCACCAGTCCCGCCTGCCGCAAAATGTCACGGGCCGCCGCCTCCGTCCGTCCCGGCAGCGTCTCCGGGATCTTGACGGCACTGGGGCCCGCCGAGATGTTCAGGACCACTTCCGAGTTCGGTTCCAGCGACGATCCCGCGGGCGGCGCGGTGCCAATGGCAGTCCCCTTGGCGACCGAGTCGTTCTGCACCCGCTTGATCTGTGGCCGCAATTTCGCGTCGTAGAGCGTCTGCAGCGCCTCTGATTCGGACAGCTTCTCCACCGAGGGAATCGCGACGCGCGCCGGTTCGGCAGGCGGTTGGTTGAGGAAGTTGTAGAACCACAGGCCGCCGCCAGCCAGCACCAGGAGGGTAAAGATCACGAACGTCGTGATCCAGGCCCGACGCCGGGACTTCTGTAGGCCGGATCGCTCCCGTTCACGGGGCAGCCCGAGCGGAAGTTCGTCGTGCTCGGCCGTCTCGTAGACGGCCGAGGCCTCAGCCGGCAGCACGGACTCATCATCATCGGTGTCCCGGGTGCGCCGAAGGCGGCCACCGGGAGCGTCGTCGAGGAAGCTGGCTCCGGTCATCGAGAACGCTTCCGTCGGCGGCGTGCGGTGCGGCTCAGGGATGTCATTGGGGTCAGTCGGCGCCTCGCTTGGTGACAACGCCGGGACGGCAATCCCGTTCTTCGCGGCCCGCAGCGCACGGCGGAAAGCCGCGGCGTCCTGGAAACGGTCTGCACGGTTCTTCTGCAGCGCCTTTTCCAGCACGCTGTCCAGCGCCCCGGAAATATCAGGGTTGAAATTGCTGGGCGGTTCGGGCCTCTCGCGGACATGCTGGTACGCCACGGACACGGGGCTTTCACCCACGAAGGGCGGGCGGCCGGTCAGCGTTTCGTACAGCAGGCAGCCTGCCGAGTACAGATCGCTGCGGGCATCCACGGCCTCGCCGCGCGCTTGCTCCGGCGACAGGTACTGGGCGGTGCCCACCACGGCCTGGGTCTGGGTCATCGTCGCGGAGGAATCGGCAACCGCGCGGGCAATGCCGAAGTCCATGACCTTGACCATGTCCGAGTTCTCGCAGTACATCACGTTCGCCGGCTTGATGTCCCGGTGCACGATTCCGGCCTTGTGGCTGTACTCCAGTGCCGACAGGACACCCAGCGTGTACTCCACCGCCTGGTCAATGGTGATGTCGCTGGCCCTGATCAGGTCCCGGAGGGTCTTGCCGGCCACGAACTCCATGACTATGTAGGGAACGCGGACCTGGTCGTGCCCGTCGCCCGGCACGGTGTGCTCGCCGGTGTCGTAGATTGCCACGATCGACGGATGGTTCAGGGCTGCGACGGCCTGGGCCTCGCGCTTGAACCTGGCCTGGAACTGGGGGTCCCGGGCCAGGTCGGGGCGGAGCAGCTTGATGGCGACCGTCCGGCCCAGCCGGCTATCCAGGCCACGGTGCACGTCGGCCATGCCCCCGCGGCCGATGAGTTCCCCGAGTTCATAGCGTCCGTTCAGGACGCGCTGACTGGTCACCGGGACGTTGTCTTCCCGGTGTGACGGAGTTCGTGGCGTGGTCACGGCTTACCTTCCAGTCGGCGAGCCGCTTGGAGTTGGCGTGGGTGTGGGAATCAGCGCCTCGGCAAGGTGGTAGGTCACGACCGACCCGGCGTCGACCTCCCGGCCGCTGTCGGGCTCGGTCCGGACAAGCGTTCCCGGTTCCTGGCCGGGTTCGCCGGCCTCGTCGGCGCCCTTTTGCCAGCGCAGCCCGGCCTTCTCGATGGCTGACTGCACCTCGGTTTCGCTGCTGCCCGTGCTGATGTCCGGAACCTTGATCTTTTCGGGCCCCTTGGAGTAGGTGACCGTGACGGTGTCGTCGGCCTGCAGCGGACCCGACGGGTTGAGGTCGGTGACCGTGCCGGGAGTGGCAGGGTTAAACACTTCCTTGCCGTCCACCTTGAGGCCCAGAGCGATGAGTTCGGTGCGTACCTCGCTGAACTGCTTGCCGAGGTACGCCTCCGGAATCACGTTGATGGCCTCGGGAGTTGTCTGCGTGGGCGTCGGTGTGGGGGTCGGCGTCGGGGTTTCCGACGTCTGGGTCGGCGTGGGCGTGGCACTGGTGCTCACGCTGCGGCTGGGCGTGCCCGACGCGGTGGCGGCAGGGTTCTGGCCCGGGAACAGGAAACCTGCCTGGCTCAGCAGGATACCGGCGACAGCGAACAGGACCAGTAGGATCAGGGCGATCAGCGGCCAGGTCCACGGGCTGCGCTTCCGCCGCTCGGGCTCATCCTCTGGTTCGTCGTCGTACTGTTCCGGTTCCTGGTCCCAGGAGCGTTCGGCGGCCAGGGCATCGGCACGCGAGAGCGTACTTCCCGCCCGGGTCGGCGCGGCATCCGGGTCTCCGGCGGCTGCTGCCGCCCCGCCGGCCGCAGCACCGGCCGCCGCTGCGCCCAGCACGGGCAGCGCGGAAGTGGCCGTCGTCGAGTTCTTCTCCGAGCCGATCACGCCGGTCGGCGCGGTGGCGATATTCACCGGTGCCGTCATGGCGCCGGTGCCCCCTTCGTACAGGAGCATGCCGGGGACGGCGGCATGGGCCGCGGAGATGTCACCGTTGCGGATGGCCTCTGCCGCCTCGGCCAGCTTGATGGCGTTGGCCGGGCGGTTCTTTGGATCCTTGGCCAGCATGGACATCAGGAGCGCACGGACCGGCTTGGGAAGCGACTCCGGCAGAGGTGGCGGCGCGTCGTTGACCTGGGCCAGGGCGATGGCGATCTGGGACTCCCCGGAGAACGGCCGGTGTCCGGTGAGGCACTCGTAGCCGATCACGCCGAGTGAGTAGATGTCCGACGCACCGGTGGCGGTCTGGCCGGTGGCCTGCTCGGGGGCAAGGTACTGCGCGGTGCCCATGACCTGGCCGGTCTGGGTCAGCGGCACCTGGTCCGCCAGGCGCGCGATGCCGAAGTCGGTGACCTTGACCCGCCCGTCGGGGGTGATCAGCAGGTTTCCGGGCTTGACGTCACGGTGCACCAGGCCTTGGGCGTGGGCCACGGAAAGGGCCCGTGCCGTCTGCGCCATGATGGACAGCGTGCGGTCCGGTGAGAGGACCTGCTCGTGCTCGATGATGCTGCTCAGCGGCTGGCCGGGGACCAGCTCCATGACCAGGTAGGCGGAGCCTTCCTCCTCGCCGTAGTCGAAGACGTTGGCGATGCCCACGTGGTTGAGGAGGGCGGTGTGGCGGGCTTCGGCGCGGAACCGCTGGAGGAAGCCGGGGTCGCCCGTGTACTCCTCTTTGAGCACCTTGATGGCCACGATGCGGCCCAGGATCTGGTCCTTGGCCTTCCAGACTTCACCCATGCCGCCGATCGCAATACGCGTGGTCAACTGGAATCTGCCGCCGAGGGTGATTCCCGATGTAGGCCTCACTTATTCAACACCGCCTCAAAAATCTTCTTTGCGTTCGGACTGGTTAGCTGTGCTCCGGTGGTGATGTCCACGCCCTGCATGACGACGGTGACGGAGACTTGCGGATCGTTGGCCGGGGCGAAGCCCGTAAACCAAGAGTTGTTCAGGCCGTTCCCGAGCTCTGCGGTGCCGGTCTTGCCGGCCACCTGGACACCGGGGACGCCGGCCCCGGAGGCGATGCCCTCGCTGACCACGCTGGTCATCCAGTCAGTGATCTGTCCGGCGATCTCCGGCGTCGTCGAGGTCCGCAAAGCCACCGGCTTGGGTTCGTCGATGACCCTGAGGTCCGGGGAACGGACTGCCTTGATGAGGTTCGGAGCCATCTGCACCCCGCTGTTGGCAATCGCCGAGGTCATCAGTGCGATCTGGAGCGGCGTAGCCCGGACGTCGCGCTGGCCGATGGCCGACTGGGCCAGTCCGGCGGCGTCGAGATCCGACGGGAAAACGCTCTTGGCGTAGTCCAGCTTGAGCTGGTCGCCGAGCTCCTGGCCGAAGCCGAACTTGCTGGCCTGCTGGGCTATCGCATTTTCCCCGAGGTCGCGGGCAATGCTGGCGAAGGGCGTGTTGCAGGACTGCTGCAGCGCGAACGCGAAGCTGGCCGTGTTCCGGGTGTAGCAGTTGCCGCCGGCGTAGTTGGGCAGCTGGTACGCGATGCCCGGGAAGCTCATCTGGGCCGGGTTGGGCAGCACGCTGTCGGCGTTGTACTTGCCGGAGTTCAGGGCTGCTGCCGTGTCCACCAGCTTGAACACCGAGCCGGGTGCCAGCAGGGCGCCGGTGGGGCCGCTGACCGAGGGGTTCAGGTTGACGCCCGGGACCTTGATGGCCTCGTTGTAGGCTGCCTGTTCCTTGGCGACGTCCTGGGTGGCGATGAGGTTGGGATCGTAGGACGGCTTGCTGACCATGGCCAGGATGTTGCCCGTCTTGGGATCGGTCACCACGATCGAGCCCCGCTGGCCGTCCGGAATGAGGTCGTACGCCAGTTTCTGGATCTTGGGGTCAATGGTCAGCTCGACGGACGCGCCCTTGGGCTGGTTGCCCAGGAAGAGCTGCCCGATCCGGTCGAAGAACAGCTGGTCCGAACTTCCGGCCAGCTGGGCATCCATGGCGCCTTCGAGGCCGGTGACCCCGTAGCTCCGGGAGAAGTATCCGGTCAGCCCGGCGTACAGCTCCGGCTGGTTGTACTTGCGCTGGAACTTGCAGGATTCATTGCCCGGGACGGATTCGGCGACGGCAGAGCCGCCCACCAGGATCGCCCCGCGGTCATTGCAGTAGTTCTGCAGGATGGCCCGCCGGTTCCACGGGTTGGCTTTGAGTTCGTCCGCGCCCACCACCTGGACGTAGCTGATCGCGCCGAAAATCAGGGCGAACATGGCGATCGCGGCGATCCATGAATGTCGAATGGCCTGGTTCACAGGTGTTTCACCGCCTCGGTGGGAGCGTCCGGGAGAGTCTGGGTGGCGTTACGGTCCTGCCGGTTTCCTGCCGCGGTCACCGGCTTTTGAGCCTCCGGTGTCCGGCCGGGCTGCATCGGTGAGGTGTCCACCGGGCCGCGGGCCGTGTGCGAGATCATCAGCAGCAGGCCCACGATGATCCAGTTGGCCAGCAGCGAGGAGCCACCCGCGGCCAGGAACGGCGTGGTGAGGCCGGTCAGCGGGATCAGCCGCGTGACGCCGCCGATCACCACGAAGCACTGCAGGGCCACCGCGAAGGACAGGCCGCACGCGAGCAGTTTGCCGAAGGCGTCGCGGGTGCCGAGGGCCGCGCGGAAACCCCGGGTGAAGAGCAGCAGGTACATCATCACGATCGCGAAGAGGCCGATCAGGCCCAGTTCCTCGCCGAAGGAGGCGATGATCATGTCGCTGTTGGCGAACGGGACCAGGTTGGGCCGGCCCTGTCCGAGGCCGGTGCCCACGAGCCCGCCGCTGGCCATGCCGAACAGGCCTTCGACGATCTGGCCGCTGCCGCCGGGGGAACGTCCGAAGACTTCCTCGGTGAAGGCATTGAGCCAGCTGTCGATGCGCAGCGCAACGTGCGAGAAGACCTTGGACGCCACGAAGCCGCCGCCGAGGATCAGGGCGACGCCGATGACCACCCAGCTGATGCGGCTGGTGGCCACGTAGATCATCACGATGAACAGGCCGAAGAACAGCACGGACGATCCGAGGTCGCGCTGGAAGATGAGCACGCCGATGCTCACGAGCCAGGCGGTGATCATGGGCCCCATGTCCTTGAACCGCGGGAACTGCATGGGGCCGATCTTGCGTCCGGCCAGCATGATGAGGTCGCGGTTCGAGGAAAGATAGCCGGCAAAGAATATGGCGAGGGTGATCTTGGCGACCTCACCCGGCTGGAAGGTCATGGGACCGAGCCGGATCCAGACCCGGGCACCGAGGATTTCGCCGGCGGAGATGCCGGGGACCAGCGGCAGGATCAGGAGCAGGGCACTGACGGCCAGGGAAATGTACGTGAAGCGGCGCAGGACGCGGTGGTCCTTGAGGAACCAGATCACGGCGATGGCAACAGCCATGGCGATGACGGTCCAGCGCAGCTGGTTGTTGCCGGTGTCCTCACCCGGGGCGTCGAGGCGGTGGATCATCGCCAGGCCCAGGCCGTTAAGGGTGATGACCAGCGGAAGTATTACCGGATCGGCATATTTGGCGCGGAGCCGGAGGACGACGTGGAACACGAGCGATGCCACGGCGAGCAGGCTGGACTGGAACCAGAAGTCAGTGTCCAGTGACGTCTGCTCATCGATGCTGATCAGTGCGTTGGCACCGATGCTGACCGACAGGGCCAGCACGAGCAACAGCAGTTCCACGTTGCGCCGGGGTTTGGGCATGGTGTCGGCGTGGCTCATTGGCCCCCCTCACAGGTTGCGGTTGGGGTGGGTACGGCCGAGGCGCCGGCTGTTGCGGCCGGCGATGCCGTCGGCTTGGCGGTTGCGGTCGCTTTAGGGGACGCCGTGGCTGTTGGCTTCGGGGTGGCGGAGGCCTTGGCCGTTGCTGTACCCGTGGCTTTCGCGGTGGCCGTGGGCGTGACCGAAGCTGTGGGGGTGGGTGACGCCGTCAGGCACTCATCCGAAGGCGCGGTGCTTCCTGTGCGCTCCAGGTTCTTGACGATCCGCTGGGCATCGTAGAGGTCCCGCGCCGGGACCGTCTGGCGGACCCGCTGCTGCGAGAACTGGGGCAGCGAGTCCATCTTGATGTCCGTGACCGCCTCCAGGGTGGAAAGCTGTATGGGCCCGAGGCGCTGGGATACCCCGTTGAAGATGGCCACCCGCTGGTCGAATTCGCCGATGTAGTAGCGCGTCTGGGTCCAGGCGTATCCGAGCCAGAGGCCGACGGCGAGCACCAGGAGTGCGGCGCCCGCAATTCCCAGGGTGAGCCAGCGGCGCGGACGCCTGGCCGGCGTGAAGTCGTCAGCCTCCTCGCGGGCCTGGTCCGACTTGTGGGTCAGGACCGTGGCCGCGCGGCGCGCGACGGTGCGGCCCGCAATGGTAGGGATGGAGCCGGTTTCGGCAGCAGCAACGGCTGCGCCGACGAGGATGTGCGGCCGGGAGGAAAGCTCCTCACGCAGCACCTCGGCGGAAAGATGTTCCCCCAGGTGGGGATCGGTGCTGGTGGCTGGCTCGTTGGACGGCTTGCCGCCACCTTCTTCCGCCCCCTCTGGCCCGGAGGCCCGGTCAGGCGGGGAGCCGGCGGACGCGGGTGCTGCGGCGGGCGGGGCGGGAGGAGCCGCGGGCTTCGAGTCGGCGGGCTGGGCGGCAGGAGCCCCGGCGGCGGGCTCGGCAGCAGGAGCCGTTGCTTCGTCCGGGGCCGCTGCCTTCGTTCCGGTAATCGCTTCCGGTTGTCCGGCGCCGGGCACGATGTCGACGGCGGCCGTACTGACGTCGTCGGGCGTTTCTTCCACGATCTCCACCATGACAACCGTGACGTTGTCTGGCGCGCCCGCCTCCAGGGTGAGGTCTACGAGTGTCTCGACGCATTCGCGGAGATCCGGCGTTTCGCGCACGGTGCGCTCCACGACGTGACCGGCAACATAGTTCAGGCCGTCGGAGCAGAGCAGCCAGCGCTCACCGGGCTGCACATCGATCGTGGCGAGGTCCAGCTCGGGGCTGGCATCGACGTCACCGAGGACGCGCATCAGGACGTTCTTGTGCGGATGGGTTTCCGCTTCTTCGGGGCGCAGCCGGCCTTCGTCGATGAGGCGCTGGACGAACGTGTGGTCCACGCTGATCTGTTCGAACTCGCCGTCGCGCAGCCGGTAGGCGCGGGAATCACCGATGTGGGCGAAATGCAGCTTTCCCCCGGCCAGCAGCAGGGCGGTCACGGTGGTGCCCATGCCCGCCAGCTTGGGATTGATGTGGACGAGTTCCGAGAGCAGCGAGTTGGCGGTCTGGATCTCGTCGGCCAGTACGGTGCCGGCGTCGTCGTCGTAATCGTCGGTGTCCAGGTGGATCATGTCCAGGACGGTGGCGGCGGAAGCGACATCGCCGCCGGCGTGTCCGCCCATGCCGTCAGCCACAACGGCGAGGTGCCGGCCAACGTAGGCGGAGTCGTCGTTCTTCGCGCGGATGCGGCCCACGTCAGAGCGCGCCGAGTAGCGCAGGATGAGGGGCCGAGGCGAGGCTGGCACCTCGCCCGCGGGCATGTCCGGAGCGGCCATGGCTACGGCCTCAATTCAATGACCGTCTTGCCGATTCTCACGGGTACACCAAGGTCCACGGGGAGGGCCCTGGTGAGCTGCTGGTCGGCCAGATAGGTGCCGTTGGTGGAGCCGAGGTCCTCGATGAACCAGCGGCTTCCCTGCGGAAAAAGCCGGGCGTGCCTGCCGGAAGCGTAGTCATCCTCAAGCACCAGTGTGGCCTCCTGCGCGCGGCCCAGCAGAATGGGGCTGGCAGCCAGGGGGACAGTACGGCCCTTGAGGGGGCCTTCGGTGACCACCAACTGGCGGGCCTGCTGCCTGGCCGGCGCGGGAGCCGGTTCGGCGAGTTCGGGGTTCTTCCGCACCTGCCGTGCCGTGGGGGCCCCGGTGGCGGCCTTGCGGCCGATCATGAGGTCCCGCCGCATGGCAGAGACGATGCTGAAGATGAGGACCCAGAGAAGAAGCAGGAACCCGAAGCGCAGGGCAGTGATGGTCAGTTCGCTCATGGGCGGCCGCCATTGTTGGCGGGCAGGAGGCGGAAAATGATTTTGGTCCGTCCCATCGTGATGGTGGAGCCGTCGGTGAGCTCCATGCTGCCGGCCACTTTATGTCCGTTGACGTAGCTGCCGTTGGTGGAGCCAAGGTCGACGGCGGTGGTGGTTCCGTCGTGGGTCTGGATTTCCAGATGCCGGCGGGAGACTCCGGTGTCGTCCACCAGGATGTCAGCCTCTGATGAACGGCCCAGGACAACTGAGGGCGCATTGAGTGAATACCGCTGACCGTCGATGTCCAGGACAGGCTGCAGGCGGACCGGCTGGCGGCTTGGCGCTGCCGGGACATTTGCCCGCGGGGCGGCCGGCGCTGAACCGGAGGACTTCTCGGTCTTTGAGATGATTTCGAAGTCGCCGGCCCGGTGGGATTCGTCCCGGCGGAAAGAAATCCGGACCGGCCCTTGGAGGATGTAGCCCTGGCTGCGGACGTGGTTAATTACGACATCGCAGAGTTCCTCGGCCAACGGCGTTCCCCATTCCTGGGCGCGCTGGAAATCCTCGTCACTCAGGAGAACGTCGAAGACGTTGGGCACCAGAGTGCGGCCGGCGGCGATGGTGATGGCCTTGTGGTCAACTTCGCGGCGGAGGCGGCTCGCGATTTCCACGGGCTCAACCTGGGCTTTGGAGCCGGTGGAGAAGACGCCGCGGACGGCTTTTTCAATGCCGCGCTCGACCTTGTCCAGCAAACCCATGGTCTTCTCCTTTCCTTGCTGCTGAGGGATAGCACGTCCCGGGAAACTCATTCTGGCAACGTAGTCACAACAGAACACTGTGCCCGCCGGAAGCGGGCGCCTATGTATCCGATACTACTTGCCACGTCTGCGAAAGACCTTAATCCACAACGCGCCGGGAACCCGATTCGTTCACGATTCCCCAGTCAATGTGGGCGCGATCACAGGCGCGAATCCTCCGTTGGCCGCGGCTTAGGGGCCCGCCTCGCCGTGGCTTCGCAGGGGAAAACCGTGCCGCAAAGTGGCTCCCACGCCCCGATTAGGAATTTGCGGGGAACGTCCGTTATGCTTGATCTCGCTGCTTTTACGAGGTACAAACCGGATTCCGGTGGGGCCGAGTGGGAGAAGTTGCGCGCGAGTGGCGGAACGGCAGACGCGCTGGCTTCAGGTGCCAGTGTCCGAAAGGGCGTGGGGGTTCAAATCCCCCCTCGCGCACGCATGTGATGTCTCGGGACATCGACTACAGATGTCCCGAGACATCGGCTACACCCCCGGTCTACGGACCGGGGGTGTTTTGTTTTTTCGGCTGGTAGC